>JAGLKL010000014.1 GCA_023141075.1 Alphaproteobacteria bacterium | reverse complement strand
GGCTCTAATTTACCAATTGGCTCTAATTCATCAGAACGTCTATGCATAAGAAGCGTATAAATTCCATTACTACTAAAATAACGTACCGGAATTTTTTTGATATCTTCTATACCGTTAAATTTTACATTTATTATTCCGTCTTTTTCTGAAGACAAAGCGTCTACAGCATCCGGATGAAGATAATTTAATTCCGTCTCATTGGTTTTTTCATTAAAATGTTCAACAGATACAAAACCCCACTTATTAAGAGCGCTACCAATTTTCATTGCGTCATGACCTCCACAATCCTCTGTGATTTCCTCCCCGGCTTTACTAATCACCGTCATTTGTGTTTTTCCAAGCTCATCAAAAGGATCTGGAGTACACACCCTCACACACGCGGCATTTTCTATAAAATCTTCAGTCATGCTTCTCAATTTCTTCATATCCATATCAATCCCCATGTCCATAACCCTCATTAATTATACAATATCACCAATTTTCAATACCATAATATATCGAATAAAGTCAAATTCAGAAAAAACGAACAAAATATAAAAGCGCCATAACAACGGCGCTTTTTGTTTATGCATCCTAGGGTCTAAACCCACAGACTAAAGTGGTTCTGGCGCAACTGGCTCTAATTTACTAATTGGATCTAATTCCTTACAACGTCTATTCATAAGAAGCATCCAAACGGGATTACTATTACGAATATGACCACCTACCGGAATTTCTTTAATACCTTCCGTACCGTCAAATTTTACCCTCATTATTCCCTCTTCTATCGAAGACAAAGCCTTTACTTCATCTGGATGAAGATAATTTAATTCCGTCTTATTGGTTTCTTTATAAGAACATCCAATAGATACAAAATTCAAAGCATTCAGAGCATGACAAATTTTCGTTGCTTCTTGCCTTTTGCAATCCCCCGTGATTTCCTCCCCGGTTTTTCTGGTCACAGTTATTTGCGATGTTTTAAACATATCATCAGAAGTACACACTCTCACGCATGATGCGTGTTCCATAAAATCTTCAGCTATACTGGAAATCTCTGTATCGTCTAATTCCGTCATGTCCACAACCCCTATTAATTATATAATATCACTAATCTCTCATATCATTATACATCGAATAAAGTCAAATTCAGAAAAAACGAACAAAATATAAATAAACACTTGATCATATTTCTCTCACGCGCATGATAAAAAACATGAAACAAATATTAGCGACTATCATAATTATTGCCGCCCTCTTTTTGAGTGCCCCGCTCATCTTTCCAGTATATGCACAAGAAACCACCGCCCCGCCGCTAGTCCCGCCCAAAGGCGATTTCTCTGCAATGCGTAAAAGCGGCATAAGCACAGTCATCAAAGTCATCAACCCTATGACGATCAAACTAAAAGACGACCGTATAATAACCCTGACCGGTCTGGACTACCCTGACCTAGACTTCTATGATCCCGGCGAACTCTCCGTTACCGCGCAGAAAGTACTTGAAGATTTCCTTACCGGAAAAAGAGTTATCATTTATCAGACCACAAAATCCGACCGGGGTCGCATCAACCGTATGGGATATCACATAGCCCATCTTGCACGCATTGACGAAGACAAACTCAAGGATAAAGATAAAGCTGTCTGGGTCGAAGGGCTTATGCTTTCTTTGGGGCTGGCTCGCGTGCGCACCACAAAATATAACAACCAGATGGCCGCACAGATGCTTAAACTGGAAGATGAAGCGCGTAGACTCAAACTCGGCTTATGGGACATGAAAGATTATGCCGTTCTAACACCGAAACAAGCCGCCAAAAAAGTTGGCAGCTACCAGATTGTTAAGGGTACAATCAAGAACATATCAAGGCATAAGAACAACATCTATATCAATTTTGGGCATAACTGGCGCGAAGATTTCACCCTAGGCATAAGCAGTGCAACTTTGCGCGGCTTTTCACGCAAACATATATACCCAAGCAAATGGAACGGTATGGAAATACGCGTACACGGTTGGATAGAAAGCTATAATGGCCCTTTTATCGAAATAAACCATCCCGAGAGTATCGAGCTTCTATCAACCGAACTACTAGGGAAATCCCTGAAAACCGGGCAACAAACAAAACCAAATGACACGCCAATTACTTTTGAAGGCTCCGCGTTACCACAATACAATAAGTAACACCTAATTTTTTATAGGGATAATTTCTTCTAACTACAAAAAATGGGGAATCTTTGACGATGCAACACATTATTTACATTGTAGAATCCATAATAAATGCCTATAAATAGGCCTAGGGTCAGGACCTATTAATTAGGTGCGAAAGCCATGAGATTGAAAGGGAAAAGAACAAAGGAAATTTAAAAATGAATTTCAAGACATTGGAAGACCTCGATGTTGACGGGAAAACAGTTCTACTCAGACCGGACTTGAACGTCCCGATGAAAAATAACACGGTCACGGATACAATGCGCATTGACCGCTTAAAACCGACAATCGACTATCTGTTGAAACACAACGCAAAAATAGTTCTCGTAGCACATTATGGCCGTCCGAATGGCCAGCGGGTCTTTAATATGTCGATGGGCTTTATTGCCCCGGTTTTGCAGACACGCTGGAACGTTCCAGTAAGTTTTTCTCCTGATACGATAGGCAAACATGTCAAAGAAAGTATTGCCCAGCTCCCGCCAAAAAGCATTGTTCTTCTTGAAAATGTTCGTTTCCACAAAGAAGAAAATGAGAATGATGATGCTTTTGCACGCAAGCTTGCTGATCTGGCCGATGTTTATGTCAATGACGGTTTTTCGAACTCGCACCGCGCTCACGCATCCATGCTCGGCGTTACAAAATATCTTCCCAGTGCAGCCGGATTGCTGTTACAGCAGGAAATCAAAGCTCTGGACAGCGCTCTGGACAATCCTGAGAAACCATTACTGGCAATCGTAGGCGGCGCAAAAATCTCCACTAAGCTGGGCGTACTGAAAAGCCTGATCGAAAAAGTAGATTACCTCGTTCTGGGCGGCGGCATGGCTAATACTTTCCTTTACGCAAAAGGTGTTTCCATGGGCAAATCCCTGTGTGAAAAAGACATGATTGATAAAGCCCGGGAAATCATGAAAAAAGCTGAAGAGATCGGCTGTGAAATTATTCTACCCATTGACGTTGTTGTTGCCGGAGAGCTGAAGGAAAACACATATTCAGACATTGTTGACGTTGAAGATATCCCCCCTAACACATTAGCCGTTGATATTGGCCCAAAAAGCATTTCTTTCATCAAGAGCCGCATAAACAAGACCAAGACAGTGATTTGGAATGGTCCACTCGGTGTTTTTGAAGTCAAACCTTTTGATAATGGTACAAATGTTATTGCTAACGCTGTAGCAAACCGTACCCAAAAAGGGAATTGCTCCAGTATTGCCGGTGGTGGTGATACAATCGCAGCATTGGAAAACGCTAATTGTCAGGCAGATTTTTCTTATATTTCTACAGCTGGCGGCGCATTCCTTGAATGGCTGGAAGACAAAGAACTCCCTGCTATCGTGCCATTGCTGAAAAATGCAAAAATCTGCAAGGTCGCATGAAAGTCACAAACCCTCACATAGACTATGTGGCTTAGGGTCTAGACCCACAGCTTCACAAATTCAAAAAAAATGAGCCGGAGGCGTATTGATGCGCTCCGGCTAAGTTGTACAATTGGAGGTAGAAAAATAAAGTAAAACGACTATATTTACGCCTACTTTAATGCGTTATCCTTGGCCGGATAATTTCGAGCGCTAACTCCCGCGTTGCCTTTTCATAATATTTCAATGCTTTTCGGACATCGTCAGGATGAATAAACTGTCCGTCTTTCCAGAATTTAGCAGTAAGCATAAACAGTGAAATAAAATCTTGTTTATCAAACTTGAAAGCTTTAGCGATCAACGCCAGCCCTTGGCCGTTATTCTGCATAATGATCTGGACAATCACATCAGTATCAATCCCTGTATATGTTGAAAGCTGCGCTACAAATGAACGCGTATGCCCACGGCGCAACATGTCGATCATCATTTTCACATTCAAGAGACCTTTCTCACGAGCAACGCAAGCAGCTTCCATCATATACTTTTCAGGCTTGCAGTCATCGGGGATTACAGTCTCTTTTACGGATTCTTCAACAACCTGTTCCACAAACTCATGAACTTCGGACTCTTCAAAGTTATAATGATCGGTGATATGACGTTTAACTTCCTCACCGACAAATTTATAGAGCTTCTGAGCAAGATTTTTTGACATTTCCTCACGACTTAGAAGCGGGATAGCGACAATTTCTTGCTCCTGCGCCAAGTCAGACAGAATCACCATAGTATTATCACTCAAGATAATTTCTTTATTCTCAAGAAGAGTAAGAGCCGTCTCGACATCTTTTGTCTCAGCAAGCATTTCTATAACCTGAGCACTCAGCTTCTTACGCGCTGCAATCGCCTTCCAGTATTCAGATCCCTGCGCTTTCACAATATACATCAGATCAAAATCGCCCAGAACCGGACTTGTTTTCAGTATTGGCCCGGCAACGTCAATTTCGTCATTGGCCAACTCCAAAATCAGACGAAGCGGAGCGTGATCCAGCAACGACAATTTAACTGCCAGCGCTTTTCGCACGTTCTTCTTAACCTCTGCGAGCAGATCAATCAGCACATCAGCGACCATTTCGCTTTCACGCGCAGTAATATCCGCCTCTAAGATAGAGCCGATTTCCTGTGCCAACTGACTCCTTGCTTCAGATGAGCAATTTTTCGCAAGTTTATAAAGATTTCCAACAGACCCCAGATACCCTTTAGAAGGTATGATGGGAATCTTTTCTCCCTCAATACTGTCCAGATTCATGATATAGCCCCACAATTGTCATATTTATTTTTTCCCAATTCCTTAAGGAGTTTGCCTCCCTAAAAAAAAGTAGATTTCAGAGCTACGACTAAAATTTACGGTGTTTCATCGTTTTTCTGTCATCTTAGCTACATTGTCATAAAAGAATTATTATTTAGTTAACAAAACCATGATTTATTACTTTTTTTGCAACGCATCTCAATAAAGATAAAATAGAAAGGATTTTTTCGTGCTTGTAAAAGCTATGGGTTTAGATCCTAAGAAAAGCGCAGTGCTTGATATTCACATCTAAAAAGAATAGAATCTGTGCTTGTGGGAGAGAAGGCGCTTCGTTTAACGGAGCGCCGTTTCCTTTTTTAAGAACTATCTATCGGAAAGCCGGTTCATCAAAAGCCCGTAACTTCCTACTATGCAGCCTTTCCGGAGAAAAGTCACGTAAGAGCTGCATCGTCAACACACCGATCTTTAAATGTTGTTCCACACGCTGCCGATAAAACGAATCAGCCATGCCCGGCAATTTTAGTTGGCCATGTAGCGGTTTATCCGACACACACAACAGTGTGCCGTAAAGAACGCGGAAACGCAGGCCATTAGCGGCAATCGTCCCTGATTCCATGTCCAGCGCAATCGCCCTGCTCTGGCTCAAACGCTTGTTTTGCACCAGATGCGAATGCAACTCCCAGTTTCTGTCTCCCATCGTCGCAACAGTTCCTGTGCGCATGACTTTTTTAAGATCATAGCCTTCATAACCTGTAACTTTTTCAACAGCCTGCTCCAGAGCTTGCTGGACTTCTGCCATAGGCGGCACGGGAATACCGGTCGGCAGGAATTCATCAAGAACATTGTCATCACGCAAATACCCATGTGCCAATACATAATCCCCCATACGCTGTGAATTCCTCAACCCCGCACAATGCCCGAGCATAACCCACGCATGCGGCCTAATAGCTGCAACATGGTCGGTAATTGTCTTGGCATTAGACGGCCCAATGCCAATGTTAATAATCGTAATACCGTTTTTATCTGGACATTTTAAATGATAAGCCGGCATTTGCGGCAAACGATCAGAATCAGAGCCTTCAGATTCCTCTTCCGTATGTTCCTTAATATTTTTATTGAGCATAATTTTGTCGCCCGGAGACACAAACGCGCAATATTCGACACGCTGTTGCTTAAGCTCTGGATCATCTGTTGCACTCATCATATCCCGGCACAATTTAATAAATTCATCAATATAGAATTGGTAATTTGTAAACAGCACATAATTCTGAAAATGCTCCGGTTTCGAACCACAATAATGCTTTAGACGCTGCAAGCTCAAATCCACCCTTGGCGCCTGAAACAAAGCCAGAGGTCTTTCCGGGTATTGTTTAGTAGGCGTAAAAGCGCAATTAGCTGTTTCATCGTCCATAATATCCAAATTAGGCACATCGAAATAAGAAGGAAGAGCACTCACCTTCTCTGTACTCAAATCACGCTCCAGATAAAAATCCTCGCCCAGAGCAAAATGAATAGGCATTGGCGTGTTGCTTACTCCCACCTCTATGGGAATATCATGGTTCTTTATAAGCAACCTGAATTGCTCCCGGTAGTAATCAATGAATAAATCCGGACGTGTCAGCGTCGTTTTATATGTTCCCGGCTTTGATACAAACCCATATGAACATCGCGAATCCGAGCGCCCGGCCAACGTCGTGGTAATTTTAACATAAGGATAATAAGCTGTAACTTTGTGCCCGTTGCGCTCGCTCTCACAATATGTATCAAAGCATTCCCGTAAATAATTACGGCTGTTTTCGTAGATCTCAATAACAGCATCCAGCACTTTATCCGCGTCTTTAAAACGCCTTGGTTTAGGGTTTATCTTCCTACCTGTCATGTTTTCAACAATCTCTTTCTTTTAATAATCCACCTCCTCGTCACCCGCGAACTGCCAACAACGGTGAAGCAATCCAGAGTCTTTCTTGTAGCACTGGATCGCCACGCTTCGCTCGCGATGACAAACGCCACAAGGAACGTAGCGTACATAATGATACGTAAGCAACGCAGCAACACAATTCAAGCTAGTGTCAGGATCTAAATGATCGAAGCATAGCAAAGAGCATTTAGATTGAATTAGGCGCGAGGAGCGTAGCGTACATAATAGTACGTAAGCAACGCAGCAACACAATTCAAGCTAAATGATCGAAGCTATGAATCCAGTCCCATCAATGACCTTGCATAATCCCTCGCATTAAAAGGGCGTAAGTCGTCTACAGTTTCACCGACACCGATAGCATGCACCGGCACACCGAACTGATCGGCCAGCCCTATCAAAACACCGCCTTTGGCCGAGCCGTCCAGTTTGGTTACGACCAGTCCCGTAACATCCACCATTTTTTTAAAGGTCTCAACTTGAGAATAGGCATTTTGACCCGTAGTCGAATCCAAAACAAGCAATACCGAATGTGGCAGGTTTTCGTCTTTTTTCTTTAAGACTCTAACAATTTTTTTAAGCTCTTCCATCAGGTTCTTTTTGTTTTGCAGCCGCCCCGCAGTATCGATAACCAGCACATCCGTGTTCTCCTCCACGGCTCTTTCATAAGCTTCAAAAGCCACTGAAGCGGAATCCGCTCCAACATCTTTGAAATAAATTTTTGCCCCGCCACGCTTGGCCCACACTGCCAGTTGATCAACAGCCGCAGCGCGGAAAGTATCTGCCGCAGCGATAATTACGCTCAAACCAAGTTCCTCTGTATATTGCTTGGCCATTTTACCCGTAGTCGTGGTTTTCCCCGCTCCGTTAACACCGCATGTCAAAATGACATATGGCCCTTTCTCCGGTTTATTAATTTTAAGGGGAAAAGCAACAGGCGCTAAAATATCTGCCATAACATCGGCCAAAGCCTCGCGTATTTCTTCTTCGCTGATGTCCTTACCGAAACGATCTTTGGAAAATTCCTCAATTACCTTAGCCGCAGTTTTCGGCCCTAGATCAGCCGCAATCAACACTTCCTCCAACTCATCAAGCATATCCTGATCAAGCTTGGACTTCGTGATAATATCAGTAAGCCCCTTACTCAGTTTATTCGCAGTTTTGCCAAGTCCCTTAGCCATGCGCGAGAACCACCCGCCCTCAGACGAATGATCAATATCGGGATTGTCATCATCATCCACTTCCGAAACGATCTCTAACCCTCTAATAGGTGTTGGAATAATTTTCAAATCATTCAGATCGTTTTTATCAAACATCGAAAGCTTCTGGACAACCTCGCTGGATATCAAGCCATCTTCCTGCGATTCAATAGGCTTTTTCAGCTCAAACTCGCCTTTTGGGTGAAGAAGTTCCTGTTCGTCCAGCTCTTCTTCCTGCGTTCTGATGTTCTTTTTTCTGCGCCAAAACACCATGTATTAATCCCCCTTTCGGTTTATAAAAAATTATATCTATTTTAAGACCAAAAGTCGCCTGCTTTCTTATGAAACACGCACACCAACCAGCATACCATTCATTATACCGGTGACATGAACACGAATGAGTTTCCCTATCTCATATTTTTCGGGTAAGTGCACAGGCAAGAATGTCTCGGTCTTGCCGATCTGACCATTTTCAACAATAACGTCAAATTCTTTTCCAACACTGCATTCCAGCAATTTGGCAAGATGCAACTTCCCCAAAGCCCGCAAGCGCACGGCTCTTTCTTTGCGAACAGACACAGGCACTTTATCAGGGATACGCGCTGCCGGTGTTCCCTGACGCTCGGAATAAGGAAAAACGTGTAAGAACGTAAGATTGCATTCTTCCACCAACTTAAGAGTATTCTCAAACATTTCCTCGGTTTCGGTTGGAAATCCCGCAATGATATCAGCTCCAAAAACCATATCATCGCGCAAATCCCGCGCACGCCTACATATCTCAATTACATCATCGCGCAAATGACGACGCTTCATGCGTTTCAGGATCATGTCATCCCCAGCCTGCACAGATAAATGCAAATGCGGACACAGCTTCGGCTCTTCCGCAATCAAACACCACAGCTCATCATCTATCGCCGCCGGATCAAGAGAAGACAAACGCAAGCGCATCAATTCCGGCACCAATTCCAACACCTCAGTTATCATCTGCCCTAAAGTTGGCTTGCCGTCTAAATCTTCCCCGTATGAAGTTACATCAACGCCGGTAAAGACAATCTCATTATACCCGCCCCGCACCAACGTGTGCACCTGTCTAGCTATTTCTACAACAGGAACAGAACGCGCCTTGCCCCGCCCATAAGGAATAATGCAGAACGTACAACGATGATCACAACCGTTTTGCACCTGCAAAAAAGCACGAGACCTATCTTCAAAGCCCTCAATCAGATGACTCACCGTTTCCTTGACCAACATAATGTCATTGACCAGAATTTTAGGATGTTCTTCCTGCTCGCCCCAACTCTCGGCTCTAAGCTTCAGATCATTGCCGATTACCCGCTCAACCTCATCCATCTGTGCATAAACTTGCGGATCAATCTGTGCGCTACAGCCGGTAACAATGATTTTGGCCTGTGGATTTTTCTTCTTGGCTCGACGAATAGCCTGCCGTGCCTGCCTCTCGGATTCTTTGGTTACAGCACAAGTGTTAAAGATAATCACGTCACTACCCAAGCCTGCCTCAAGAGCAAGCACACGCATTACCTCTGACTCATAAAAATTCAACCGGCATCCGAATGTTTTGATTTGCGGCTCTGTTTTGTCCTTGCTCATGGAGGAAACTCTTATATATTTAATATCCCATCAAACACATAAGCCACTGGACCGCTCATCAACACATGTCCGTCACTTTCACGCAGTTCCATATGCAAAATCCCCCCATCCATCTCCACAGCCACCTTGTGCCCCACTATACCGCGCCGCGGAGCCGATACCATCACTGCACACGCCCCGGAACCACATGCCTGCGTAATCCCGCAGCCGCGCTCCCAAGTCTTTTGCCGCAAATTTTCAGCATCAATCACCTGCACAAATTCAACGTTGGTACGATTAGGAAAAGCCTCATGATGTTCAAAATGTGCTCCCAGCATTTCCACATTGATATCCTCAAGGTTATCAACAAAAAACACAAGATGCGGGTTGCCCATATCCACCGCCACAGGATTGCTCACAGAATCATAGGACATATCCATATCTTCCACACTCTTCGGTACTCCCATATCCACCTCAATCAACAGCCCTTCAACCTGACGACACGGTAACACGCCATCATTGACCTCAATCGTGCAGCTCTCTTTGTCCAGATCACTCATCACAATATCAGCAATGCATCTCGTAGCATTCCCACACACTCCGCTTTCCGAACCGTCAGCATTAAAAAATTTTACACACACATCGGCCTTTTCCGAAGGCCCTATCACAGTCACAAGGTCACAACCAACCCCGCGCCTACGATCCGAAATCTCGACAATCTTACGCTCCGATAAGCTAACAGGTTTTTCACGCGCATCGATAATAACGAAATCATTGCCCAACCCGTGCATCTTCTGAAATTTCATGGCGACACCTTCTTTTCCTTGACATTTCTTCCATTCATGCATATTTTGACGCAAATTTCCACTGACATCTGAAATGTGTCAGTGCCCAAGCACTTTAGAGGTGCAGGTACTCCGCGCTCGGCGAATTTACGCTCAGCGTGGTCGGTTTGGTTATGAACAAAAGATTGAGACAGTTATAGTCGTTTTGCTTTATTTTCTGACAAGGCACGAGCGACGAAGCGTAGTTAACCTACGTAAGAAGCGAAGTAACGATGTCAGGGAATAAATGGAAATGACTATATGTTTGACAGCTTGAGCGAAAAACTAGGAAACGTCTTTACTAAACTCAGAGGCAAGGCCGCCCTGAGCAAAAATGACGTTATGGCGGTTTCCCGTGAAATCCGCATCGCCTTGCTTGAAGCCGACGTAGCCTTGCCGGTCGTTAAAGACTTCATCACCAAAATCAAAGACAAAGCTATCGGTCAGGACGTTATAAAAGGCATTAACCCTGCCCAACAAGTCATAAAGATTGTCCATGACGAACTCGTTGCCATGCTCGGTAGCGAGAGCTCTGACCTGAAATTCTCAACCCCGCCATGTACTTATCTTATGGTTGGCCTGCAAGGCTCCGGTAAAACCACATCCACCGCCAAAATTGCCCGCCTTCTAACAAAAGAGCGCGGCAAGAAAGTGCTGATGGTTTCGCTGGACGTATACCGCCCGGCTGCACAAGAGCAACTTGCCATACTCGGTGAGCAAACAGGTGTTGCCACACTACCGATAGTCAAAGACGAAAAACCTTTACAGATTGCCAAACGCGCCATGAATACGGCTCGCAAAGAAGGCTATGACGTCGTTATGCTCGATACGGCAGGACGCCTAAGCATCGATGAAAAACTTATGAAAGAAGTCGAAGAACTCAAAGCCTTCGCCAACCCCATTGAGACCCTGCTCGTGGCCGATGCCATGACCGGACAAGATGCTGTCAATACAGCCAAAACTTTCAATGAGCGCGTTGAAATCAGCGGTATTATTTTAACCCGCGTTGACGGAGATGCGCGTGGCGGTGCGGCCATGTCCATGAAAGCCGTTACCGGAAAACCGATTAAGCTCATCGGAGTTGGCGAAAAATGGGACGCGATTGAGCCTTTCTATCCCGACCGCGTAGCAGGGCGCATCCTTGGCATGGGTGACGTGGTTTCACTGGTTGAAAAAGCCGCCGCCAATGTCGACCAGCAAGATGCCATGAATATGGCAAAAAAGCTGAAAAAAGGAAAATTCGACTTTAACGACCTTCTTACTCAAATTCGCCAGATGCACAAAATGGGTGGTATGGGCTCACTGATCAAGCTTATGCCCGGCCTAAGCTCTATGGCAGGCAAGCTAGAAGAAGCCGGAATGAATGACGACCTCATTAAAAAACAGGAAGCCATCATCCTGTCCATGACCCCGAAAGAACGCGCTAAACCTGAATTAATGAGCGGCTCACGCAAAAAACGCATAGCCACAGGCTCCGGCACAACAGTGCAGGAAATAAATATGCTGGTGAAACAGCAAAAACAAATGCAAACCATGATGAAACGCATGCGCAAAATGGGCAAAGGCAAGATGATGGGCATGATGAAAGACATGATGGGCGGCAAAGCCGGTGAACTGGAAATGATGGCCGACAGCATGGACCCGGATGCTTTGGGTGCAGACCTTGCCGCTGTATCAGATAAGGATGAAACACCCCTTGGCCCCAATCCTTTTGCTAGCGGAGGCAATCCTTTGACTGGAATGGGTGGCATGCCCGGTCTTGGCAACCCCGGAATGAATATACCCACAAGCCATGGCAGCAAGAAAAAGAACAGGAAGAAGAAACAGAGATAACCATATTCACATTATAAAAACGAAATATAAACGAAAGGAAGAGTAAAACTATGGCACTATCAATCAGACTATCCCGCGGAGGACGTAAAAAACGCCCGGTATACAGCATCGTCGTAGCAGATAAGCGCATGCCGCGTGATGGCCGTTACATCGAAAAACTAGGGAAATATAATCCCTTGCTAACCAATGATGACGAAAAACGCGTAACCCTTGTGGAAGAACGCATTAAATACTGGCTCTCTCAAGGTGCCAAGCCTTCTGAGCGCGTAGCAATTTTCTTAGGTAAAGCCGGCATTATCGACATGCCTGCACAACCTAATCGTCCGAAAAAATCAACGCCCGGCGAAAAAGCTCAACTGTTAATCGAGGAAAAAGAGGGAAAACGCAAAGCCGCTCAAGACGCTGATAAAGCCGCAAAAGCAAAAGCTAAAGCTGAAGCAGAGGAAGAAGCAAAAAAAGCTGAAGAAACACCGGCAGAAGAAGAAAAAACTGAAGAAAAAACTGAAGAAAAACCTGCTGAGGAAGCTCCGGCTGAAGAAAAAGAAGAAGAAAAGAAAGAAGCTGCCGAATAACAAGCACGTCAATACGGGACATATCGATTATGACCAGCCCTGACCCTAAAAAGCGCATATGCATTGGTAAAATCACTGCAACGCACGGTGTCAAAGGGCTGGTTAAAATACGTCCTTATTGTGAAGATATGTCCTTACTTGAGGGAAAGCTTTACATAAGCGACGATCTGGCAGATTCCGCCTCCTTAAACATTGCCCTCAAAAACCC
>JAGLKL010000139.1 GCA_023141075.1 Alphaproteobacteria bacterium | reverse complement strand
CTAATTATCTGGGACAGCCCCTAGATTATTTGGAATTCTCCTTATCTTGTGTAGTTTTGCACAGCCGTTCTATGAAATTTTGTGGAAGTGTAAACATATCCCAGATCCCTTAAACTTTTTCTTTCCGTGCTGGCTTTACGAGTTAAGAGCGAGTATGTCTTATGCATTTAAAAATCATCCATTAATTACGTTAGTTCCTTTATGCCTTGGTATTATCCTGTTTGTTGCTCCCTTTTTATTAGGAAGAAATAAAAAAAGTGAACCTGTGTATTACAAAGCGTCTGATATTGAGCCACAGAATGATAATACATTTCTCGGCGAGTTAGGTGTTGCTGCGGTAGGAGCTTTTGCCAATCTTATTAAAGTTCCTGGTGCGACTACGACTGTAAACTTTGTTATAAGTGTGGTTGCAGGGTCAGTCGCAACACATTATGCTGAAGAAGGGGAGCTTTGCTTTGACAATTGATAAGGGAAATAAGATTCGGTTAGGGGTGCTGTTAATTCTGCTCTTTTTCTCATTAGGGTATTATATTTTTCCTGTTTATACGATTGACTTGTCGTTCATTCCTTTTTTAGCTCATGAAAAAGGTCGTCCGCATCTGGAAGCTTTGATAGAAAAAGCTGAGAAGGGTGGTGCTGTGGCACAACGTCAATTGGGATATAAATACAGAAATGGAATTGGTGTCCCCCAAGACAATGATAAAGCTTTTGAATGGCATAAGAAAGCTGCTGAACAAGGGGATATAATTGCTCAAAACAATCTTGGGACGTATTATGAAGAGGGAATCGGTGCTCCCAAAGATGAGCAAAAAGCAATCTATTGGTACACGAAAGCGGCTGATCAAGGTTCCCTTTTGGCCCAAATGAATCTGGCAAGATTTTTTTATAACAATAAAAAATATGAAGACGCTTTTACATGGGTGTTAAAAGCAGCTCAGCAAGGAAACGTAAGAGCGCAGAGTAATCTTTGTTATATGTATGGGGATGGTTTGGGCGTTGAGCAAAATATTGAGCAAGCAATTTTGTGGTGTAAGAAGGCTGCAGATAAAGGAAACAAAACGGCATTTTATAATCTTGGCAACAAATATCGTACGGGAGAAGGCGTTAAACAGGATTATAAGAAAGCGTTTGAGTTATATAAGGAAGCTGCAGAGAGAGGCAGGCCTGAAGCGCAGCATAGTTTGGCTCATTTTTACGCAGAGGGCAAAGGGATTACTCAAAATTTTAAACAGGCTGGTTTTTGGTACAGAAAAGCCGCAGATAATGGTCTTGAAATGTCTCAAAAATACCTTGCTGACATAAACGCCTATTGCATGAAAGAAACACTTATTACGCAAGATAAAGCTGATGGCTGCATTATTGCTGCCGCTGCGGGCTTCTCGGAAGCACAAGGAAAACTTGTTAAGATTTACAGTGAAGATGAAGGCGTCCCAATAGACCTCATAGAATCTTATGCATGGTTTTATGTCTACACTAGAGAAGACCCCGAACTTTTAAAAATTCTTAAGCTTGATGATAAGCTACCGGTGTTACTTGAAGGTTTGTCTGCGGAAGAACAAAAATTAGCGCGCGAAAAAGCAAGGGAATATGCTTTTAAATATAGGGTACAGGAATGATATTTATTTTAGTTTTTTAGGAGATATAAATGAGCGATACATCAGGTGGAACAGCCTATTTTATGAGTGAAATGTTTCAGGCAATGACTACAGGAGCAGAGGAGGGAAGTACTCGTGCTAGAGGCGGAGCGTTTTGGACAGCATATAATGCTGCTAAGGACATAAAGGAAATATGGGATAATCCTAATTACACAACAGCAGAAAAGCAGGCACTGAGTGCGGTAATTCTGGCCACCACAAGTTATCCAGCGCCATATGATATTCCTATAACCTATGAAACTGCATGGGAATATATAAATATAACTCCAGAAGCATTTGAGGGAATACCAAAAGACGAATTGTTTCAATGGTTGGCTGAAAATTTTCCTGAGCATTTCTACGTTAATGACGATGGTACCTTGAGCACTATTAGTATGGCGCCTGATGGGAGTGTTCCCTCTGATCTCCCTTTTCCTGTGACGGATAATCCTGATAATTCTTCTCCTACTGATCTTACACCAGATGGACGTCCTGTTTCTGATATTTCGAATGATGCCGCTGATGATCTTGGTGACGCTGAAAAAACTGCGTCTCCGTTAGTTCTGGATTTAGACGGGGATGGAATAGAGCTTGCTTCTGTAGCAAGTACATCAGCTGTTTATTGGGATATTGATCAGGATGGCTTTGCAGAGGCTTCCGGCTGGATTTCTGGTGGTGACGGTTTGCTTGCAATAGACCTTAATGCTGATGGCGTCATAAATGATCATGGAGAGTTATTCGGCACCGTAACAGCAGATGGATTCTCGATACTTTCGCAATATGATTCTAATGCTGATGACTTGATTAATGTAAGTGATACGCAGTGGGGCGATTTGCTTGTATGGGTTGATGAAAACGCGGATGGTTATAGTGATGTTGGAGAGCTTTATTCTCTTGATGCTTTGGGAATTACTGAGATTAATTTGAATGCAACCCTTGTTGATTATGAGATAGAGGATAATTCCGTAACACATGAAAGTACGTTTACGATCAATGGGCAATCACAAACAATCATTGACGCATGGTTTGCATATGATGATATGAACACTATTTATGACGGAAGTTTTACGTTTGATGAGCGTGTTTTGTCTATGCCTACATTAAGGGGATATGGGACACTTCCAGATCTTTTTGTTTCAATGAGCATGGATGAGACGCTATTGCTTATGGTGGAAGAAATTGTCCAAGAAGATAAGGAGAATTTATTAGATCCAACCTACGATCTGAGATGCAAGATCGAAACCATAATGTATAAATGGGCAGATGTGGACGACATTGATCCCGATAGTAGAGGCGACATATTTGATGCAAGAAAACTAACTTTTCTTGAAAAGTATTTTGGAGATGATTTCTTGCAAAACGGACATAACCCTAATCCAAATGTCAATGCAGCAAAGATATTGGAACAAGCTTTTAGTAAAGTTGTCGGTGAAGTGACTACAGCATTCTTGCTAAAAACGGATATTCAATATTTTAATGACGATGCTTCATATAACGCATTTACAGGTCAGTTTGATCAAGCCGCTCCATATCAGCTTGATTTTGTAGATACAAATGGTGATGTCATGGGTTGGACATATATAGATGAGGCCTTTATCATCGATAGTGCAGTTACAGAATTAACCATCAGTAATAGAGGAGGACAGGACACGATCTGGTGGAGAGGTGTGCATTCAGAAGATGTTATATATGAAAGGGATGGGCGTGATCTTATTGTTCACAATGATACCGACACAATAACCATAACCGATCATTTTTTTGCGCATGGATATGCCCCAACAACAGATACGCACAATGACAGATATGAAATTGAAGAACTAGCATTTGAAAATGGCGTAGTTGTTGATTTGACCACTGATTTAACGTTTACGGGCACAGAGTATGCGGATTATCTCAGGGGCGATTATGACAACAATACGCTTTATGGATTGGGCAGTGAAGACACCATAAGCGGTGATAAGGGCAATGATGTTCTTATTGGTGGTATTGGTAATGATACGCTTTACGGCGGAATAGGAGACGATACTTTCGAATGGAGTATTGGCGACGGTAGCGATAAGATATTTGAAACATTATCAGGGAATGATCAGATTATTCTTCATGGTATAAACAAAGAGGATGTTACATTTGAGAGAGATGGGCGTGATCTTATTATTCGTATTGGTGAAGAATCGCTAACTATTGATAATCAATATTTTGCTTATGGATATGCTCCAACAACAGATGCGGGTAGCCACAGATATGAAGTAGAAACCCTTGTATTTGAAGATGGGGAGGTAATGCTCCCTAAAATTAA
>JAGLKL010000138.1 GCA_023141075.1 Alphaproteobacteria bacterium | reverse complement strand
TTTTAAAAACGGGGTTGCGGATTTTATTGTTTTTCAATGCGTTAGAAAAAGTTGCGACTGGCGTTAGATACTGACCCTAAGGCGGCTTTTGCCGCCTTTGTTTTTTTTAAGAATACATTTTTGTCGCCATTGATAGTGAGGAGTTTACGCTGACGCTGCAATCTATTATTGTTATAGTAGTTTCACTTAAGAATAGTACAGAATAACAGGTGATATCATGAATTTTGACAAGTTGACTGAAAAAACAAAAAGCATGTTGCAACAAGCGCAGACATTGGCTACGCGCTATTCTCACCAATCTTTGGAACCGGAGCATTTGTTAAAAGTTATGCTCGATGATAAAGACGGGCTGGCTTCGAAAATTATCCGCAGTGCTGATGGTGACGTGCCATTGCTCAAAGCTTCGATTGAGGGGGCGATCTCCAAGTTTCCGGTTGTAGAAGGTTCAGGAGCCGGTGGGCTTCGCTTATCAAATGATCTGGCCAAAATATTTTCCAAGGCCGAGGATATCAGCGAAAAGGCCGGGGATCGTTTTGTTACCATAGAGCGTATTTTACAGGCAATGGTTTTGTCCAAGAGAAGTGATGTATCCGGTTATATGCAGGATGCTCATTTGAGTGATTCTAACTTGAACAATGCTATCAATGAAATGCGTAAAGGGCGCACAGCCGATAGTGCCGGGGCGGAAGATAATTTTGATGCGCTGAACAAATATGCTCGCGATCTGACGGAAGATGCGCGGGATGGTAAGCTCGATCCGATTATCGGGCGGGATGAGGAAATCCGACGCACAATGCAGGTGCTTTCGCGGCGCACGAAGAATAATCCTGTACTGATCGGTGATCCGGGTGTTGGTAAGACGGCGATTATTGAAGGGTTGGCGCAGCGCATTGTTAATGGTGACGTGCCTGAAGCTTTGAAGGATAAGCGCCTAATGTCTCTTGATCTGGGGGCTTTATTGGCCGGGGCGAAATATCGTGGTGAGTTTGAGGAGCGGCTTAAGGCTGTGATTGATGAAATCTCGGCGGCGGAGGGTAAAATAATTGTGTTTCTTGACGAGCTGCATACGCTTGTTGGTGCGGGAAAGACAGAGGGGGCAATGGATGCGTCGAATATGCTTAAACCTGCTTTGGCGCGTGGTGAATTACATATGATCGGGGCGACAACACTGGATGAATACCGCAAGCATGTTGAAAAAGACGCGGCGCTGGCGCGGCGCTATCAGCCTGTGTTTGTTTCTGAGCCAAGCGTAGAGGACACGATCTCCATTTTGCGTGGACTTAAAGAGAAATACGAGCTTCATCACGGGGTGCGGATTACCGATGCGGCGATAGTGTCAGCAGCGACATTGTCAAATCGCTATATCACAGACAGGTTTTTGCCCGACAAGGCGATTGACCTCGTTGACGAAGCCTCATCACGTTTGCGCATGCAGGTAGACAGTAAACCCGAAGATATTGATGAGCTTGATCGGCGTATTGTTCAGCTTAAGATCGAGCGTGAGGCTTTGAAGAAGGAAAAGGACAAAGGCTCAAAAGAGCGGCTTAAAGCTCTTGAAGGTGAGTTGAAGACACTCGAGTCCAAATCTGCTGATTTGACCTCACAGTGGAAGGCTGAGAAGGAGAAACTCAACGCCGGGCAGCGTTATACGGAAAGTTTGGATAAGGCGCGTATAGAGCTGGAACAGGCAGAGCGTAATAATGATTGGGCCAAGGCCAGCGAGATCAAGTATTCCATTATTCCCGAGCTTGAAGCTAAAATCGCTAATGTGGTTGAGCAGGATAGTACGGGAAGTAGCCTTATTAATGAGGAAGTCACTGAAGACGATATTGCCTATGTGGTGAGCAAATGGACGGGTATCCCGGTTGATAAAATGATGGAAGGGGAGCGGGAAAAGCTTCTTTCCATGGAAGACAAATTGCGCCTTCGTGTGGTCGGACAGGATGAAGCGGTGCAGGCCGTATCTAATGCTATCCGTCGTTCGCGTGCGGGATTACAGGATATGCGCAGGCCGATTGGTTCATTCTTGTTTCTTGGCCCTACAGGTGTTGGGAAGACGGAATTGACCAAGGCTCTAGCCGAGTTTTTGTTTGATGATGAAAATGCTATGGTGCGATTGGATATGTCTGAATATATGGAGAAGCACTCTGTAGCACGGATGATCGGTGCGCCTCCGGGGTATGTCGGTTACGAGGAAGGCGGAGCCTTAAGTGAGGCCGTGCGTCGGCGGCCATATCAGGTGGTTTTGTTTGATGAAGTTGAAAAAGCACATCCAGACGTGTTTAACGTGCTGTTGCAAGTGCTTGATGATGGGCGCTTGACTGATGGACAGGGACGCACGGTTGATTTTTCTAATACGGTTTTGATTATGACCTCTAATCTGGGTAGCGAATTTCTGGCGGATCAAAAAGAAGGCGAGAGTGTGGATTTGGTTCGTGAGAATGTTATGGGCATGGTGCGCTCAGTGTTCCGCCCTGAATTCCTCAACCGCATCGATGAAGTGTTGCTATTTAGCCGCTTAAGCCGGGAGGACATTAGAGGGATTGTTGATATTCAGCTTGATTATTTACATGGATTGCTGGCTGCGCAACAGGTCACTTTGGAGCTATCCGATGAAGCACGGAGTTGGATTGCCGATCAGGGTTATGATCCTGTTTACGGTGCGCGTCCGCTCAAACGCACGATCCAGACAAAGCTGCAAAACAAGCTGGCTGAATTTCTCCTTTCCGGGGAAATCGGGGCAGATTCCAAGGTTGTTGTGGGCGTAAAAAACAAGGCTTTAAGCTTTGATATTTCTTAGGGTCTGACCTTAAAATAGATACTGACCCTAAGTTTAAGAAATAGTGAGATTCTCATTGTATGAAAGCTGCTTTTCCGTTAGAATCTTTGCGGGTAATTCTGTTTTATAAAAATTTAAGGCGATGATATCTATGCGTATTTCTTCTTCCGCCCGTTATCTTCCTTTGTTGTCGTTAGCATTTGTCCTAGGGTCTTGTGCTTATACGACAAAAGTATCTTTTCAAGACATTACGTTTCTTTCTCCTGGTGCTCAGGATGCAAAATGTCTTGTTTATGTGAATGAAGTGAAATATCAGGTTCGGCCACCACAGACTGTTAATATCAAAAAATCTGAAAAACCGATGTTTGTGGTGTGCTATGCTTCCGATGATCGGAGTATAGAGGTGGAAGTTCTTCCCATAATAGAAGAAGAAGTTATATGGGGTTCGCCTGTCGGTATGGGATGGGATTATGCGTCCAATTCTTTGTACTCTTATCCCGAAGTTATAGCGATCGACTTTTCTCAGGAAGAGGTGAAGCCTTTCACGCCGTCCGATCATAATAAGCCTGCGGAGTTGATGCGTCGTGGCGAAGGTGACGATGTTTTGGATAGCTCTGAAATTCTTACAGAAGAAGATCCGGCAACTAAAGAAGATATTGAAGCTGTAGAAGAAGATGAGGTTGCTCAAAGGGGCGGCTCTGCCGGTATCGAAGAGAGTGCTGCCGAGACAGAGGCAGTTGAAAGCGCAGTAACGGAAGGCGCAGTAATGGAAATTTCAGGCACGGAAACCTCAGGCACGGAAACCTCAGAGCGAAATTCAGAAGCGAATAGTGCCCCGGTATCTCTTGTTCCCGGAGAATAATTTTGTGACAAAGAAATCAGAAACATATTTTTTCTGCGGTATTGGTGGTAGCGGTATGATGCCGCTGGCTGTTTTTTTACAGCGATCCGGCGTGCGTGTTCTTGGGTCGGATCGTTCTTATGATCAGGGTAAGATGCCTGACAAATTCAAAGCGTTGCAGGATTTAGGCATTGTGCTTTTTCCGCAGGACGGATCAGGAATAGAGCAGGAGGTCAGTCGGTTGGTTGTCTCTAGCGCGGTTGAAGAAAGTATTCCCGATGTAAAAATTGCTCTTGAGAAAGAGATACCTGTTGTTAAGCGCGGGGTGCTATTGGCTGAGTTGTTTAATGCTGCTAAGAAAAAAATAGCAGTCGCAGGGACGAGCGGTAAGTCAACCGTGACCGGGATGATTGCTTCAATACTGGTTGTGCTTGGGGAAGAGCCGAG
>JAGLKL010000137.1 GCA_023141075.1 Alphaproteobacteria bacterium | reverse complement strand
TAGAAAAAGTTGCGACTGACGTTACGTATATTTTACTGTTTCGCTCTTTCAATTGGATTGATGCTGATAAGGATGAAAACGGTACGATCAGCAATTCTGAATTTTGTTTCGGCTACCGTTCCTCTACGATCTATGATTTTAGTAATAGCGCTAAACTTGAGCCATCAACAGGCGCAGAATAAAAGTTTTTCCAAGGATCTGGCTTTTCTATCATGCGGCGGAAAATATTTTTGAAATTATAGCTTCGCGACCCAATAGAGTTATCTTTTAATTCGATCCATTTAATTGGTGTTGCGATAGGGGCTCCTTCCTTTGCTCGCAAGGAATAAGGCGCAATCACCGTCATACCGTAATCGTTGCGCAGAATGTCGATGAACACTTTGTTTCCGCGTTTGTTAATGCGGTGCTCCAGCGTGGTAATATCTGGCAATGCTTTATGGAGTTTTTTGGCAATTTTTTTGGCAAGCCCTTTGGCTTCTGTAAACGCCAAATTCACTTTGATAGGAATGTGCACATGTATTCCGCTCGATCCTGTGGTTTTTATAAAGGAAGGTAAGCTCATAACATCTAGCATGGTTTTTAATTCTAAAGCTGCACGCCTCACTTTCTCAAAATCGTTATCAGATGGGTCGAAGTCAAATATGATCTGGTCTGGTTTTTCAAGATTTTTAGCTTTTGATAATGCCATATGGATTTCAATCGTATCCTGCCCAACAAAATAAATCAGATCTTCCGCCCGATTGGCCGATACCATCTTCATTACTTTTCCTGGTTTACTGTGCATGGGCACATTTAGACGTTTGATAGCCTTGGGAAAATGCTTCGGAGCGTGCTTATTGAAAAATCCTTCCTCCATTGTGCCGTTTGGAAACCGGCGCAAGGTTAAGGGTCGATCCTTGATATAAGGCAGCATATGATCAGCAATACGTTCATAATATCCAGCTATATCGGCTTTAGTTATGTTAGAATTAAGAAACAGAATTTTATTGTAATTTGGAATTTTAAGCGGTTGCGGTATGTGGCGGCCATTCAGTTTGAAAATAATCCATTTCTCCTGATCGTCCTGCTCTCCAATGAGAGCCATAGCATAGCTGCCTTTTAACTTTTTGCCATGCAAATTAAATTTTAGCCCGCCGTCCTTCAATCCTTTTTTCATGCTTTTATCATCTTTAAGCGCCGGTTCGTAAATGCCTTTATCCCATATTTCTACTGTGCCAGCACCATATTGGCCTTTCGGAATTGTGCCCTCAAAATCTGCATAGCTGAGTAAGTGGTTTTCGGTGCGTATGGCTAGATGTTTTTTATTAGGCACCGTAGATAAACCTTTACTCACAGCCCAAGAAACTAGTGTACCGCCGATTTCTAATCTGAAATCATAATGCAGACGGGAGGCATCGTGCTTCTGAACGACAAAAACAGGCTTGTGTGTGTTTTCTTTTGGCATTTAGTTTAACCGATCCCGGTCGGCAATAATCCCCTGTATATTATCTATCTTTTTTGTATTTAAAGGGAGAATGCTGCACTCAATGCCCTTCATTCTCTCTGCTGTATTCCGAAGGCTGTCAGCTGGATTGATAAAAGCTGGATGCATAATTATAAGTTCTTTAACCTTTGTCTTTTTCACAACTCGCCTCCCTTATAAAGTGTCGATAGGAGAACCACATGAGCAGAAAGGTTTCTAAAATTCTATGATAAATATCAAGTATTCAAAAAATAAAAATTGTTAAGATGATAAGCCGCTGTGATCCAAAGATTTAATTTGGACGAAAGGCCGGAGAGGTAATCCTAGTAAGGATTTGGTAGATATGGAGAAGAACGAATTATCAGAAAAAAAAAGTAACACTGCCAGCAATATTGGGGCACTTGCTGTTGTGTTAATGGTTCTATTTTATGTTTTCGGCGTACTCCATAGAGAGCCGCCGGATCAGTACAAGAAGAATGTTCAAGAGCAACTTATTGTTAACACTATAGAACAATATAAAATTGATAAGAAAAGTGGTTCGCTTATGGAGATCTGTGTTCAGGCGGGCATAGTTGCAGGTGCTTACAAGAGTATATTGGATGAAGAAAATTATAAGAAATGGAAGGCGATTGAGAGAGATGATTGCAGCAAAGTAGGGGTTTTGCCATCACGAAAAGTCAGTGATTGATGTGGATGTCTATATCGCCATAACATCTTTGATTAACAATAAAATTTAAGGAATTGAAACAATTCTGTATTTGATAATTATCAAGGGAAATAAACTTCTGAAATCTTGATAATTATCAAAGAAGTTTAGCTTATTATTTGTTTTTCTTGGGCAGTCAAAAGACATTTTATTTTAACTGTTCAGGAGGATCACAAAATGACTATGCGCGAAATTTTACATTGGAATCGTCCCCTAAATATGCCTATACAACACAGAGGCTCAAGGGGAATAACCTTGTTTTCTCTACCAGATGAGATGAATAATTTTCTATACAATTTTTTTGGTGACATTGATTATTCATCTTGGCAGGATGATCTTTCTACTACCTTGCCGGCGATAGATATAATAGACAATGAAAAAGACTTTAGAGTTAAAGCTGAAATTGCTGGATATAACCCCGATGATATAGAGATATCTGTGACAGACGGATCCTTGACATTGTCAGGTAAGCGTGAGGAAGAGGAAGAAGAGAAAGGTAAGAACTATTTACGTAGGGAGATTTCTTCAGGGTCTTTTCAGCGAACGATTGCTTTGCCTGAAACAGCAAATTGTGACAAGGCAGAAGCGTCCTTTAAAAATGGAGTTTTAAATATTGAAATTCCTAAAAAAGCCGGAGCCGTGCATAAACCAAAAAAACTAGTTATTAAAAAGGTCCCTTAAGGTTGAAAAGATAGTTTAAGTATGCATGTTTTATTATATAATATAAAAGTGATTAGATAAAATAATTGGACTTATTTTATCTAGATATTTCCTAATACAGCAATAAGAGTATATTAATGAATTTGTCAGGGCAGTTATCGGAAACAGGACTGATGGAGTTTACGGAAGAAGAGAGCGCTTTAGGCAATCGTAAAAGGCTAAAGATCTGGGTTGTCGTTGTCGATAACGCCCAAGCACATTTTTTTTGTAAGCCTAATCAGAGTTTGAAAAAAATAGGAAGTGGTTTTCCTAATGATGATATTGACCAAGGCAATGTTAGCGAAGGTTCTTTGCATCGTAAGACAGATGAGTTTCTAAAAGATATTGCCGAATTTTTGAATAATGCTGTGACAAAAAAAGCTATTGATTGCTTGATATTGGCTGCAGCACCAAAATCGTTGGGCAGGTTAAGATCATTCCTTAATAAGGATGTTCATCAGCGTATAAATGCCGAGCTGGATAAGGATTTAACGCATTTTAATGAAAAGGAACTCTATAATTATCTAGATAAAGCGCTATGGTTTTAGCCCCGTATTTATCAGATGGATAGAGCGCAAAATTCTTTTCTAACGAGAGGGCATGTCTCAGGACAACAAGAACAATTTGTGCAGCAAAAGTCTTTTAAGGTTTTTAGGTTCTCAATATAAACTTCCTTCTTCTTCACGCTAACTCCTATATTACGTAGATCTTTAAGCCCGCGGGAGAATGTTTCCGGCTTCATTCCCAGTCTTGCTGCAGCCAGATTTTTGTCATAAGGGAGAGTTAAATGCCCACTATAATGCTTCATACCAAGACATATCTGAAGAATAAAACATCCTATTCGCTGCGTTGTGGTCATAACAGCCAAATGCTCGTTTTCAAGCTGTAGACGGTGAATATGATTGGTCATGGTTTCCATCAAACGCAATGAGAATGTTGCGTTTTTTTTAGCAACTTCTTTTAGAGCCTGTGCAGGTAATTCAATTAGTTTTGCATCTTCTACGATTTCGGCATTATTAGGATAAACCGCCCCATCTACAACAATAGCTTCACCAAAACTATCACCGCGTGTGAATAAAGCTAAAATAACCTCATTTCCATCCATGGTGGCCTGGCATAGTTTAACCCATCCATCCATAATAATAAAAAAGCGATCTGCAAGATCGCCATATAGATAGACAGAAGATTTCTTTTTATAGATTCTTATTTTTGCAACATCGAGCAAGTCCTGAATATGCTCATTAAGTAATCCATGGAAAAAAGGTAGGGATATGATATGGGTTGTAATCTCCATAATACTTAAAATCCACCATATTTATCATTTCTAATGTACCAATACTCGAAATTATAATGCTTTAATATAATCATTAGCTGTGGATAATATCAAGGATTATAGTAGTTTCACTTAAGAATAGTACAGAATTGCGCCAATGAATTTTTTTGAGAATCAAGTATAA
>JAGLKL010000136.1 GCA_023141075.1 Alphaproteobacteria bacterium | reverse complement strand
TATTCTTAAGTGGAACTACTATAAAAGGCGAGAGTATCTCTTACCCATTATCTTGGCGCAAGACGCATAAATCAAGTTCGTAATGATGTTCGAGATCACATGTTTGATCTGGAAAATTGAAATCTTCTGTGCCTACATATTGAAAACCATGCTTGATAATAGCTGCGCGGGAAGGAAGGTTGCCTCTCCGGTGAGAAATATGGAGTTTTGTCCACGGCTCATGTTTAAGGGCAAAATCAAGCCGAGCCTTGTAAAGATGGGAAGAATAGCCTTGTGCGCGGTATTTCGGCTCAATAAAGCTATAGCCCATAATGCCGGTTTTACCAGTTGGGTCTTTACGCCAAGTAAAAACGGCGGTAATGCCGATCATTGTTGCGCTATCATAAAGGCCAAAAACGCGTTTGCCTTTATTATCAAGTCTTTCCAACCAGTAATCTTCTTTATGTGCCTTTGCTTGCTCTGGAGTTTCCATGAAATAACCCGTATGCAAAGTCAGTGCACGGATGCGCATAACGCGAAGATCTTCAAGATCGTTAACGTCTAAAGCACGAATAGAAATATTGTGATCCACCGCTATTTAACTATCCCCTTAAAACTCCACCGCATCGATTGGCCACGGAGTCAATAACGTTATTCATCAACGCCTCAAGTTGCTCATCACTTAATGTTGCGTCTTTTGGTTCAATCGTTACGCTAAGAGCTACGGATTTATGCCCATCTTCAATGTTTTTGCCTTTATAGACATCAAAAACGCAAGCATCGCTAATAAGTTTTTTATCCCCTGATTTTGCTGCACGCACTAAATCTTCAGCAGACACCGCATCTTTGACAACAAAGGCAAAATCACGTGTAAGCGGTTGAAAAGGCGATAGCGCAAGAAGCGGTCTGGACGTTCCTTTTTTACGGGGTTGCGGAATGTTGTCCAGAAAAATTTCGAAACCGGCGACCGATGTTTTAATACCCATCTCATCGAGAATGGCCGGATGTATTTCACCGAATTGCGCAATAATATTTTTACCCAAACGCAAAACGCCGGATCTACCGGGATGATAGTAATCCGGTGCATCCGTTGAAATCTGTACACTTGCCGCCGGAGCTCCGCAAGCTTCCAGTACGGACAAAGCATCGGCTTTAGCGTCATAAGCATCCGCTGCGCGTTCATTTGCATCAGGAACCCAGTGGCGTGGCGTTTTATTACCGGCACGTATACCGGCGGCCATACAAGCCTGCCCATCAGGTTTTACACTACGAAAAACAGGGCCGACTTCGCATAAAGCAACGTCATAAAAACCACGATCGGAATTTCTTCCGGCTGCTTCAATCAGATTAGGCAGGATAGACGGGCGCATCTGGTCAAGCTCAGAGCTGATCGGGTTGCACAGACTCAACGTTTCATTATCATTCGAACCAAAAGCGCTTGCCAGAGTTTTATTCATGAACGACCACGTTACGCACTCGCTTAAACCTGCCATCGCCATTGCCGAACGAGCCATGCGTGCACGGCTGAGTTCCAGAGTTTCCGCAGAGGAGGTTACGGCTTTCTCCGAACGCACAGAAATAGGTTCGATATTCTCAAAACCATAAATGCGGGAAACTTCTTCAGTCAGATCAGCCTTCCCTTCAATATCACCGCGCCATGACGGCGGGGAGACTTTAAGCATATTGCCGGAAGCATTTTTAACGCCAAAACCAAGGCGTTCCAATATCGCTATTTGCTCGTCGGCAGGCACATCCACACCGCAAAGTTTTTGCGTATAAGCAGGATCAAATTCTATCTCGCGTTTCCATTCCGGCACATCGCCGGCTTGCACAATTTCACTGACTTCAGTCTCATCTGTGCCGCAAAGCTCTAAGATCAGGCGCGTAGCAATTTCCATTCCCGGACGGGTGAATTCGGGATCAACACCGCGTTCAAAGCGATAACGTGCATCGCTAGGAATATTCATGTCCCGGCCTGCTCTGGCAATGCGTATGGCATCAAAATAAGCCGCTTCTACAAATATATTCACAGCGTCTTCTTCACAACACGTGCCGACACCGCCAACAATGCCTCCAAGGCCGATCAAGCCGTTATCATCAGTGATACCCACAGCGCCTTCTATGGTCTCGTAACTCTTGTCATTGAGGGCATCAATTTTTTCACCCTCGCGCGTTTTACGTACTACAATATCACCCTGCAATTTATCAGCATCATAAACATGAAGCGGACGTCCATATTCCATGGTCATCAAGTTGGTAATGTCCACTAGCGCAGAAATCGGGCGCAGTCCCACATTTTTCAGCATATTTTGCAGCCACATCGGAGAGGAGCCGTTTTTAACGTTTTTAAACAAACGTCCGCAAAACATATTACAGCCATCTTTATCTTCAATCGTTACGCTAATCGGGCAGGGAAAAGTCCCTTTGACGGCGCTATCGTCTATTTCTTTAAGCTTTCCTATACCGGCAGCGGCCAAGTCGCGTGCAATACCGCGTACGCCGGCACAATCAGCGCGGTTAGGCGTAAGGCCGATTTCAACCACTTTTTCATCAAGGCCGAAAATCTCCGCCATAGGCGTACCGATTTCGTAACTATCATCAACTTCGATAATGCCGCCATGCTCATCGGATAAACACATTTCACGTTCGGAAACCAGCATACCGTTTGACTCTACACCACGGATTTTCGATTTCTTCAACTTCATATCCAAACCCGGAACATAAGACCCGGTTGGAGCAAAAACGCCTTTCATCCCCGCACGTGCATTCGGAGCGCCGCAGACTACCTGCAAAAGCTCATTTTCGGTTTTCACCATGCAGACTTTGAGCTTATCCGCATCCGGGTGCTTCTCGGCTTTTTCGACATAAGCCACTTTAAACGGCTCATAAACAGAGGATTTGTCTTCAAATTCCTCCATTTCCAACCCGATATTTGTGAGCTTATCGCAAATTTCTTCGTCACTTGCGTTTGTATCCAGATGCTTTTTGAGCCGGTTAATTGTGAATTTCATCTTTATTATGTACTTTGTTAATTAATTAAACTGCTTTCTACCATAATTTTTAGGTGCACATCTAAGCCCAAAATCCATCATTTTCCAAGGATTTTTTCAAAAACCTTAAGGTAAACTAAATCTTTTCCCCTGATTAAGTCGTAAAGCTTGCAAAAAAAGAATTGAATATGTTAAAATTTTTGAGTACATAAAGAAAAAAATTATTTTGGGTGAAATATCTATTATGGCTGCAAATCCAGAAGAATCTGAAGATCAGAATCCGCAGGAAGAGATGAACGCTGTGTCTGAGGCAAATAAGGTGGAAACAATCTACCTTAACACAGAAGATGGTTCGCAGGTCACGATTCCGAACAATGAGAAACCTGAAGGCTTCAACGAAGAAACGATGGTAGAACTTTCCGTAGGCGGGGAACTAACGCGTGCGGGTCATATTATGTCGGATGGCGCGGAGAGAGCAGGAATGCTTACGCCACCAAACAGTTATGACTTCGTTGAAGTGTCTAAAACAATTTTTGAGCAAGGTGTTAAAGAATATGGCTCCCCAGAAGCGTTTGCCGACTTTTTAGAGGAAAATGATGTCCCTGAAATTGGTCTGACTTCTGAATCAGATCCCGAGATTCGCGAAGCAATGGTTGATTCTGTCCTACAGTCAGGGGGAGATCCCGCAGTATATGCAGCTACATTCCTTAATGAACTGAATGAAATCGGGTCGGAGCAAAAACTTGCTATGGATCAAAAAGCAGATCCCCAGTTGCAGGAAGAGATGAACGCCGAGCCTGAGGCAAATGAGGTGGAAACAATCTACCTTAACGAAGATGGTTCGCGGATCACGATCCTGAACAATGAGGAACCTGAAGGCTTCAATAAAGAAGAAATGTTTAAACTTTCCGAGAATGGAGAGACAACGCCGGTGGGCGAATTGGTTGAATCATACGAAGTGACACAGACCCCGATCACAGACAAATCTTCCATGGAAGGTTTCATGGAATTTGCCGAAAAAAGCATGGAAAGTGAACCTACCGGACAAGATTCTCCAGAGAATCCGACCAATGCTGCCAAAGAAGATTTGTCTCCGGATATATCTGATAATCCAGATAAAACGGTTTATTTAGACACCAGGGACGGCGCAAAAGTTACCGTCTTCGATGGTGATAAAGAAACAATTAAACCTTTTTTGGCTAATCAATATGAGCAAGCAATAGAGAAAGCAGGTGGTGTTGAAGCGCTTATTGAGCAACAGACGACCAGAATGGAAGACGCTGGCATGCTACCGGCTGTAATAGATAAAGAAACCGAGCTTATGCAGGCTGCTGACGGTGATGGGCAGAAATACGCAGACCTCAGATTTGAGAGTAATG
>JAGLKL010000135.1 GCA_023141075.1 Alphaproteobacteria bacterium | reverse complement strand
ATGACAATCGCCGGTTATGCCATAGGCTCATCCGAGGGAATCGTCTATTTACGCGCTGAATACGCCTATATGCGGGAAATTCTGGAAGAGCGTCTGGAAGAAAGACGTAAGGCCGGCTTATTGGGAGAAAAAGTCGGAGGAAAAGACAACTTTTCTTTTGATATTCATATCCATATGGGCAGCGGCGCCTATATATGTGGTGAAGAATCTGCTTTGATTGAATCCTTAGAAGGGAAACGCGGCGAACCACGCAACCGCCCGCCTTTTCCCGTAGAAATTGGGTATGAGAACGCTCCAACGATTGTCAATAACGTGGAAAGTCTGGCTTGGGTTTCTGCAATTTTTGCGAATAATCCTGAATGGTTCAAACAAGCAGGGACAGAAGAATCACCCGGCTATAAACTTATGAGTATTTCCGGTGACGTAGAATATCCGGGTGTTTATGAGTTCCCGTTTGGAACCGAGCTTTCGGAAATTCTTAAAGCTTCAGGTGGTGAAAACGCCAAAGCCGTAGCCGTTGGCGGTGCTTCCGGTACATTGGTTCCTTCCACAAATTTTGAATGCAAGATTTGTTTTGAGGATGTCCCGACCGGAGGATCAATCATTGTCTTCGGAAAAAACCGCAGCTTGCTGGATGTAGCTGAGAACTTTCAGGAATTTTTTGCCGATGAATCCTGCGGTCAATGCACGATTTGCCGTCTTGGGAATGTCAGATTACTAGAAGGTATCCGCCTGATGAAAAAAGGCAGATGCACAGATCAGCATATAAAAGAACTTTGTTCACTCGGAGATAGTATGAAAGTGGCCTCAAAATGCGGTTTAGGTCAGACGTCTCCCAACATATTTCTTTCGGTTATCCGGCATTTTCGCGATGAAATACCAAAGCATCCCGTCAATGATGATAATGAAACAATCGACAAAGCCTCCCCCAACATATTTCATTCGGTTATCCGGCTTTTTCGCGGAGAAGTGACAGAGCATAACCATGAAACGACCTGTAAAGGAGCCTAAGCATGAGCGGAAAAAAGAAAACAGCTAAAAAAACGGAAATTGTAACCATAACGATAGACGGAAAAGATATATCTGTTCCTCATGGAACCATATTGCTGGAAGCGGCGCGGGAAAATGATATTCACATTCCGACTTTGTGCTATCACGAAGACCTCTCAGCATTTGGTGGTTGCCGCTTATGTATTGTAGAGGTTGAAGGACAGCGTGTCCCTGTAGCAAGCTGTACGTTTCCTGTAACTTCTCCTATCAATGTCGAAACTACTTCGGATCGTATTCGTCGTGCACGTCGCCATACAATAGAATTGCTTCTCTCCGAACATTGCGGCGATTGCTACAGTTGTAAACGTAACGGAAATTGTGAGCTTCAAAAACTCGCCAGAGACTACGGCGTTGATTCCTATCCTTTCGGCCACCCGACAGAAAAAAGCTACCCCATTGACGATTCCGGTGCGATCGTGCGCGACATGGATAAATGTATACAGTGCGGACGTTGCATACGCACCTGCGAAGAACTTCAGGGTATCGGCATATTCAAATTTTCGGGGCGCGGCGACAACAAGACCGTTTCAACCTATCTCGATAAAGACATGGCTGAGATAGCTTGTATAAATTGCGGACAATGTATCACGCGCTGCCCTACCGGAGCTCTGACAGAACGCGACGACACGCCCGAAATCTGGGCTGCCATCGAAGACCCAAGCAAACATGTAGTTATTCAAACCGCACCCAGCCCGCGCGTCGCTATCGGCGAAGAATTCGGCTTACCGGCTGGAAGTGCTATGACATGGGAACTTAACACAGCTTTGCGGCGCTGTGGTTTTGACAAAGTATTCGACACAAACTTTTCTGCAGACCTCACAATCATAGAAGAAGGCACGGAGTTAATTCTCCGCCTCTACAAAAACCTTGTAGAAAACGACCCGTCCATGCCACTGCCGCAATTTACATCCTGCTGCCCCGGATGGGTAAAATTCATGGAGCATGAGCATCCGGACATGCTTGACCACTTTTCTACTGCCAAAAGCCCGCAACAAATGTTCGGGGCAGTTATTAAAACGTGGTATGCAAAAATGAATAACATTGACCCTGCGGACATTGTTTCTGTCTCTTTGATGCCCTGTACTGCCAAAAAATTCGAATGCAACAGACCGGAGATGAACGACAGCGGATATCAAGATGTCGACTACTCCATTACAACGCGAGAGGCCACACGCATGATCCGTCAGGCAGGGATGCATTTGCCGGATATTCCAAAATCGGAATTCGATGATCCGTTTGGAACAGCTACAGGCTCCGGTATTATTTTCGGCGCAACAGGTGGAGTTATGGAAGCTGCCCTGCGCTCTGTGATAGAATTCGTGACAGGACTTAAAGTCGAAGATATTTTCGATCATGCCGACATTATTCCTGTGCGCGGTTTTGAAGGCTGCCGTTACGCAGAAATTAACATACCCGAAAAACTCGGTCAGGTTCCTGAGTTAATCCAGCACCTTGTCCCAAATTGGGATTGGCTAAAAGGAGTAACGCTTAAAGTCGGAGTAGCGCACGGTATAGATAACGCCCGAAAAATTCTGGATGATATAGCCGCCGGCGGAACATTCAGCCAATGTCACTTCATCGAAGTCATGGCTTGTCCGGGCGGATGCCTCAGCGGAGGTGGAATGCCCATCCCAACAGATCAGGCAATACGTGAGGCTCGCGCCAAAGCCATTTATGATGAAGACACAGAATATGGAAAAACGGGACGCGCCCGCAAAAGCCATGAAAACCCCGTCATTTTAAAAATTTACAACGAATTTCTAACGGAGGGGCCATGCGGTCATAAAAGCCACGATCTTCTGCATGTAGAATACACGCAAAGAGGTAAATTTATGACTGGCGACAACCAAAAATGAAACCAAATGACAAAGCTTCTGTAAGGCAAGAAGAAGACCTTCTTGGTGTCCTTGATGTTCCGAAAACGGCACTTTACGGCATTCACACTTTACGGGCAGTAGAGAATTTCCCACTCTCCGGCCTTAAAGTCCATCCGGAGCTTATTCATGCCTATGGATATGTCAAACAAGCAGCAGCACAGACCAATCGTGCGCTTGAAGTTTGGTCTGACGATCCGAAGAAAGCAGACTCTATAGAAACTGCCTGCACGGAGATGACACAAGGACTCCTTGATGAACATATTATAGTCGATGCGCTACAAGGTGGCGCTGGCACAAGCACCAATATGAACGTGAACGAGGTTCTAGCCAACCGCGCACTTCAGTTATACGGAAAGAACTTGGGAGACTATACATATATCTCTCCTCTTGATGACATCAACCGCAACCAGTCCACCAACGATACTTACCCCACCGCATTGAAACTTGCCGCTATAAAACAAATAAGAAAACTTGAAGAAAGCCTCACAGCTCTTGTGGAATCATTTCAAATCAAAGAGCAAAAATTCACTTCCGTACTTAAAATCGGGCGCACACAATTACAGGATGCTGTGCCGATAACGCTGGGACGTGAGATGGCCGCCTACGCCGCTGCCTTTGGAAGAGATAGATGGCGCTTGTCCAAATGTGAAGAACGTCTGCGCGTTATTAATCTTGGCGGAACGGCGATAGGTACGGGTCTGGCAGCACCCCGCGATTACATTTTTCGCGTCACCGAAGACTTGCGCTCTTTGACAAATATTGGCTTTGCCCGCGCTGAAGACATGGTAGAAAATACACAAAACGCTGATGTGTTTGTCGAGGTTTCCGGCATGCTGAAAACCTGCGCTTCAAACTTCATTAAATGCGCCACTGATCTCAGACTGATGTCATCCGGCCCCGACGCAGGATTTGGAGAAATCGCCCTGCCCCAAGTACAGGCTGGATCTTCAATCATGCCCGGCAAGGTCAACCCGGTCATTCCCGAAGCTGTAACACAAGCGGCTATGCGCGTTTACAGCTATGACCAACAAATATCCATGGCGGCAGCGGCAGGAAATCTGGAACTCAATTCTTTTATGCCGATTATCGCAGATAGTTTGCTACATAGTATTGACCTGCTACAAAAAGCCGCCAATATCCTGCGCAAAAAATGCGTAGAAAGACTGGAGGCTTGCGAAGATAAATGCCGCGCTCATATTGAAGGCTCAACCGCTCTTGTCACAGCACTTGTTCCCCATTTTGGATATGAAAAGGCCTCAAGCATAGCAAAAAAAGCAAGAAGCTCCGGCAAGACCATCCGGCAGATTGTGTGCAATGATGAAGGGCTGATGAGCAATGATGAATTTGATGAGCTAACCTCTTCTGAAATGCTCTTGCGATTGGGTAAACCATGACTCAGACAACTAGGGTCTAAACCCACAGCTTT
>JAGLKL010000134.1 GCA_023141075.1 Alphaproteobacteria bacterium | reverse complement strand
CGTCTATCATTGTGGTACTGGATTTTTTCACCATAATCCGGTATGAATAATAATGTGAGGGGCTGTTCTAGTACCTTGTATTGTGAATTTCAAAAGAGGAAGAGTAAAGTATATGTCAGAGGCAATCCTGAAAGCATTAAAGTGGTATGTTATGGCTCTGGCGGGGATTGTCGGAGCTTCGGCCTTCCTTATGATCAATAAATCCGGTGCTGTATTACCTTGGATATTTGTTGTGCTTGGCTTTGGCGTTGTTTACATCATGTCTTATTTCTGGAATGAGTTTCGCGGAAAAATTTTGATCGCCAGTTTTGTTGTTTTTCTCTCGCTGACGGTTGCATCTTCTTATACTGCGGATGTGCTCTATGTGTTCTTTGACATTGATATGCTTTCTTACAGCAAGTATTTCATGTGGGCTTTGACGATGCTTATTGGTATTCCTCTCATGACTTTGGTGTTCCGCTATATAAGAGATGAATGATAAGCTGGCAGGGGTCTGTCGAGGATATCTACATACAAAGGTTTCTTTTTCAAATCAGTATATTGATTTTCTAAGGTGTATCACGTAGGTTAAAAATGCGTGTCGTAGTTTCGTTGCGGCACGGTATTTTTGCGTAAATTTTTGTCTTTTACTGAGTGAGATAGTCCTGACAAGATGATTTAAAAAGGAATATGCCATGTCGAAGTCTTTGTTACGCCTAGCGATACTGAGTGCCCCCCTTGTTTTGACAGCGTGTGGTGAGGGATGGGAAGTCCAAAGGACAAGCAATTATGTGCCTTATGATATGGAGCGTACAGCCGGTACGGGTGTTGTCTATGTTCGTGCAAAAATGCTTCCGAAAAAAGAGCTTGTAGCTGAGCTTGTGGCTGAGCCTGTGATGGAAGAAATCAAGGCTGAGGCTGAAGTTGAAGAAGTGAAACTTATGGAAGAGCCGGAGCCGGTATTGGAAGCGGAAGAAATCTTCACTGAAGCGCAGCAAAAAGGCGTGGCATCGAAAAAGATGACAAAAATAGAAGATACGGCTGAGACTGTCAGTATGAATGAGGTTAAGGAAGAATCCGAAGTTGTAAAAGCAACTTATCAGGAAGAAGATGCAAAAAAAGAGCTTTTAACACCTATGCCTGATGTCGAGGAAAAAGGTGAGGTGTTTAAAGATGAAGAACATTCCAGTTTAATGATGAATGATACTGCGGAAAAAATGACAGCCGAGGATTATATTTCTCAGGCACCGAAAGGCATCGTTGCTCCGAAAGTTGAAGTTATCAAGATGAATTCATATGAGCCTGGAAGCGGGGAGTCGAGCATGAAAACTGCTGGAGCGGATCATTCGAACATTGAAGAAGAAGTTGCCGAGGTCTATGAGAATGAAGCCGTGCAACCTCAAAAGCAAATCATTGTTCCTAAGGAAGATGTGTTGTCTTATCTTTCTATTGGAGAAGGAGAGTTGAACGAAATATATTCTCAGCCTTTCTAAAGGCTGGTAGTTGTTTAGTCTCGCAGTGTGGAGGAATCATATATGATAAGATTCCAATCAAGGGGGAATTATGGGCTTTAATCCAGAGACAGAATATCAAGTTTATCCTAAAGACATTGATATAAGAGATTTTCACGAATATACCGATGAATATATAACCCGCCCGCCATATCAGCGCAAAAGCGTATGGAGCCTTAAAAAACAGCAGTCTCTTATGGACAGCCTTTTCCGACGCTATTATGTCCCCAAGCTGGTCATTAGGGAGGTGCGCCTAGATGAAAACACCACCAAAAGGGAAATCGTTGACGGACAACAGCGCATAACAGCGGTACAGGATTTTTTAAGGGCGAATTTAAATTGCCTAAATCTTTGGAGGATATTCATCCAAATGTAGCCGGGAAATATTACAAAGAATTACCCTCTGAGATAAGACGCTTCATTGATAAAGACATCGTTTTCTCGGCAGATATTATAAAAAACATAGATAAGCCAAACAACCACGCTCACCAGAAAATTGCTACAGCTATTTTTTGGCGTCTGCAACAGGGTGAAATGCTCAATTTCATGGAAGTGGCGCATGCCGAATTATCCAGCCTCTCCCGAAATGTTGTTGTTAAATACAGTGACGATATTACCTTTGATTATGATGCATACCGGCCTGTTGACAGCAATCCGGACAAGCATCCGTTCTTTAAGCTGATTGACAGAGATAATAAGCGGATGGAGCATTTGAAGTTTCTAACCCGTTTTTTAATCATTGAAAAAGCCGGTGGGTATGCGGAGATCAAAGACACAGCCGTTACAGAATTTATTGAAGAATATATTCGTGAAGACGGTATCGGCAATTGCTCCCTTGAAAATGAGGGCTTCGTAAAAGATACATTATCAATCCTAAGCCTGATTTACGATATTTTTAAAAATGACCCTATGGTGGATGAAAATTCCGGCATCAAGGAGCTTAAAACTGAATATGTTATTATCTCTTTCTATCTTCTCGTTCGGCATCTACGCAAATTTTATGCTTTACATGATAAAGAAAAAGAAGCAATCAAGACGTTTTTTTATGGTTTCCATGAACGCTGGAAAGCAGATGAAGAAGATGATGTTGATATAATCCTATTCAGTAATAATAGGCAGCAAAGTGTTTATAATATGGAAGTAAGAGATAGGGTTATTAGGCAATTGTTTTTTGAATATCTCACGGAAAACAATATTGAAATTTTATTGAAGGATGAAAAACGCGCCTTTAATGAAGCAGAAAAAATTAGCATTTACAGGCGCGATAAAGGTTTATGTCAAGAGTGCCTTTCCGAAGGTAAAGATGAGCCAGAGGCAAAGGTAAGTTGGTCGAATTACCAAGCCGATCATATATTTCCACACTCACGAGGCGGGCAAACTACTGTGGATAATGCTCAAGTACTTTGTGCGTACCACAATCAAAGAAAAAGTAATAGGGTTGTTGCTGCTTAGATGATTTCTTTAATTTTGTTCGTAGGTTGTTTACGCTGAATCTCTTGCTACCTTATGTAAATACATCTCTCAAATCACTATAAAACTTTAAATAATTTCGAAACGAAAGTCATGGACAGGACGCGCATGTCGGTTTACCATAATAGTATAGGCGTGTGATGTGCGCTGCAAACATATTATATGTTTTGCCTATGCACATCGGTTAATAAATAAAGGGTTTTATAAAAAAACCGCATTTATGCGCCTTGATAATCAAGGGACAGGATTAAATAAGCAAAGCCGCGCTTGTTCGTGTGGTTTTACGGGTTTTTCGGTATGACAACGTGAATCCCGGACGCTCTTTTGTGTGCTTTTTTTTAGCCTGTTCTTGATAAAAAGTTTACTAACTCAAACACGAAACGAGAAGAAGTTATAGAAAGGGTAAGGTTTAATATTATGTCTATTGAAGTAGAAACAATTGTAGCGGTATCGGTCATGATGGCTGTGTTTTCTGCCGTAGCTGCGGTGGGAACAAGTATTGTATTAGGTGCGGGTTTTGAGCGGTTACGCTCAGGATTCGAAGTTATTCGTAAACAAACCGGGTTTTTTAGTGACGCTATTCATAAGCTCGAAGAAAAAATGGTTGAGGTCGATCATCAAACCGACAAAGTGACCAAGACTATTTCGGTAGTGGAAACGAAAGTCAGCAACGTTGGTGAACAAGCGAATGCGTTTTCTCAATCAATGTCAAAGCTTGAAGATAAAGTTGATATTGTTGATAAACAAGCCGGGTTCTTTGGCGATGCGATTCATCGGCTGGAGGAAAAAATTGATAGAAGTAGCGAGCATGAGGAAGTCATTGCACGTCGCTTGGAAGATCAGGCGGATACAGAGACTATATCAGTCGGCAAAACAGAGGCGTTAGTATCGCATGCTGAGGCGTTGTTGCATAAAGTAGGGTCTTTGGCTTCGAAGATTTCTGATGACCAGAAAAACCATGAAGAGAAGATCAATAAGATTTATGAAGAGAGTAAACCTTCATTAGAAAGTTATGCGCATTACACGCATATGCCTGCGACAGATGCCGGTATGCATGGTGGGTATAACTAGAAGCGGGCAATCGGTTTTCCTCCCGCGCTCTTTCGGGCTTTGGAGGACAGGCCGTTTGATTTGCTTCGTCGTTCTTTATCCTTAACGATACCTTTAACGGACATCATCTACGGTTGTTTATGGTTACGTTAGTAAAAGGGGCTGGTGCACTGCTGAGGAGTGCGTCAGCCTTTTTGTGTCTTATACCGATTATCATTTTAAATAATAATCGACGTTCAAACGCCCCAATAAACTATGGAGTGGCTTCGCGCTTGTGCCCTTGGGTGCTAACGCGCGGGTCGCAGTCGCAACTATTTTATTTTCTTCCTGACTTTATACAAGCCGTAACCCCGCA
>JAGLKL010000133.1 GCA_023141075.1 Alphaproteobacteria bacterium | reverse complement strand
TGTCAAAGATAGACCCTCATGCTTTACGTTTTATTGCTCTGCTCGTATTTGTCTCAGGCGTTTTTGTCGCCGACCATAATTGGAAAGAGCGCATCTTAAACGGTCTGATGCCCGTTATCCCGTCTATCACACTGTCACAAGCACAAAACACCGATCTATGGATTAATCCGCCAGATTACACACAAATGTCGGAAATGCACCTTTCCGGCACAGGCAGTTATAAAAACTGGTTGGGCATCCCCGAAGGAAGCACATACCGCATTCGCACGCGCAACCGCCTTGGACGTATTCTGACGCCTCACATGCATATGGGAAACTCCAATATTGCACTGACTTATATGGAAGACGGTCTATACGGCATAGAAGGCACTGTTCAACCGGGAAAAGCCATGCGCATCACACAAGGTTTATTGCCGCGCGTAACTTGGCCTTATCACTATATAATTGATGCCCCGCCCGAAATCCGCAGCAATATGGAAACCCAAGAAGAGACAGAGACAAGCGCGAAGAAAGAGACAGAGACAAATACAACCTTCCCATATAAAATACTGGATGACGCACAAATACACTTTCCCTTGGTGGTAAAGGATGATTACGGTGTCAAAGAACTACATATGCTCATGCGCCTTGACGAGATGATCGAGGATGCCCCCTTAGGCGAAGATACTCGTGAAGTACGCTTGATTATGTCCCAGCCTAGAGATGAATTCAAAATAGCTCCGGTATATGATATGGCATGGCATAGTTGGGCCGGTCTGCCGGTTACCTTTGAATTTACCGCAACCGACCATAAAGAACAAAACACAACGCTTGAAAAAATCAGCCTCACCCTGCCGGAGCGAAACTTTGAACACCCGGTAGCGCAATCGCTCATCGCCACACGCAAAATTCTGGCATGGAACTATAAAGGCTCATTCAAAGAAATCGCCACTGATTTGGAAACTCTGCTCAATGCTCCAGATCGATTCCAAGATGAACAAGTTGTTTTTCTGGCCATACGTTCGGCAGCCTCGCGCCTATATCACAACGACGAGAAACCTGAGAACCGGCGTCTTAAAACAGCAAACGAAGTCATAAATCTCTTATGGGAAACAGCCCTAGTTGTAGAAGAAGGAGACATTGTTCTAGCCCTGCGCGAACTGCGCAATGCCCAACGTGCACTTGAGAATGCAATGCGCGACCCGAACGTGGATGAGCGCAAAGTACAAGCTCTTATGGATGAGCTACGCGAAAAAATGGCCAATTACTTCACTGAAATACATCGTGAAATGCAAAAACGCATAGCACAAGGGGAAAACGTGCCTTTCATGGCTCCCGAGGATTTTGGCACTTTAATCACGCCTGACACCCTATCCAAACTAATGGCACAAATCGAACAAGCCATGCGCGAGGGAAACGAACAACAAGCCCACGAGCTTATGTCCCAGCTCCAGCGCATGATGGAAATGATTGCCCCCGGCAAAAACGCAATTCTCCCACGCGATATGCAAATGATGCGTGAAGGAATTGGTGAGTTGCAAAAACTTATCGAACGTCAGGAATCCCTTATAGAACAAACCAAAAAACAGGCAGAAAAACAGCACTACTTAGGTAAAGCCAACACTTCTTCTAACATTACACCACGCGATTTACCTGACCTTAAACAGATGCTCGAAAACTTTGGCATGGACAATGTTCCTCCTGCTCCTGAAAATCAGAAACCGGAAAATGAACAGGCCAAAATCGAAGAACAACAAAAACAAATCGACACCGGCGAAAACAAAGTCAAACAGGATGCTCTGCGTTATATTCTTGGTCAGTTAATGATGGATGTAGCTGATAAACTTGACGAAGTACCGGAGAATATGGGTAAAGCTGAACAGGAAATGCGCAGCTCTGCCGAAGAACTTGGCAAAAACAACCCGGCAATGTCCCTGCCTAGCCAGAACAAAGCCGTACAATACCTCAAAGACGCTCAGGAAAAACTGGAAAAACAATTCAGCAAGCGTATGCAACAAATGGTCGGGATTGGACTAAGCGGAACCGGCCAACAATTTGACCCGCTTGGCCGCCCTTATAATAACGGCCAGAATGGACAAAACACTGAGTCCACAATCAAGATACCGGATGAAGCAGAAAAAAAGCGTGTTGACGAGATTATCCGCCAGCTTCGTCATCGCTCCGGCGATCGCTCCAGATCACGTGAAGAATTACAATATTACCGCCGCCTGCTCCGGCAATTTTAATTCAGCTTCTAAGATTCTTCATCTTCATCCTCTAACTCAGGCGGCTGTAACATAACAAAGTGCACACGCACCATAAGACTATCATCTTCCTCATAAACATCTTCCTTATTAGCCTCCTCATTGTGAGTTTTCTCTCCAAAAGAGACATGACGCGTATAGGAAAACGGTATCTCCAGCTCAGAGCCTAAAATTGACTCGGGCGGAGATTCAATCCATCGGGCAATGACCTCTTCATCTTCACCATCTTCTGTCCCGACAACAGGCTTGAATATAACAATTTCGATCCTCGGCAAGACCCATTCCTTGCGACTTAGATTAACGATGCGCCCACTGGCCGTCACAAATGTTCCTTCACGCTCGGCCTTAACGCCTTCGAACATAACTGAGAACGTATCAGGCAACTCCATATGAATACCAAAAAGCTTGTAAAAACCCTGCATAGACGGGTATGCCCTCATCATAGACGAACTCGTCATAAGCAAACACACTAGAATAATAAAGAATAACCCTGCTGCCACATAATAGGACATCATACGTGCCCGATTCGATTCAAATTCTGCTACACGTTCCTGTGTCTTCCTGACAAATTCTTCCTGATCGACCTCTGTTTCTGCAATTTGTGCAAGTTCTTCTTCGGATTCAAAAATATCCTGCTTAACTTCTTCTACCACCTCAGCAGCGCTATCTCCCAAAGACGGCTCCTGCCACCACACCTCTTTGCATGAAGAGCAACGTACTTCGCGCCCTTCACGTCCAAATACAGTTAAACTGATCTTGAATTGACAATTACAGTTGGGACAAGTGACAATCATTGCAATCTGGTTCTTCTCTTTTATTACTGAGTTTAGTAATGATTATAGACGATCCGTCAAAAAACAAGCACATACACATAAGCAGGATATTCAATATGATCCATAAAGCAAAACCCTTTTTGCCCATTTTTTTATTTTTTCTTAGCTCGGTAGGAAGTTTTGTTGTGGCAGCACCTCACCGGGCACATTCTCAGGAAGATCAAAAAGCGCACATATGCACTGCACAGGAGCGAGTTTGCCTGATCGGAGAAATGATTACGCTAACTGCCAAAATCGAGAAAAAAGTCTGGCGCGACCAAACTTACCGCGAGATTGCCAAGACGCTGGCCTTTGATGGCAAATTCGAAAAAGCCGTATCTATTATAGATAAAATTGAAACACCGGACACAAAAGCCATGACTATTCGTGGAATCGGTATGATGCTGGCCGCTCATAATTATTCTGCCGCAGAACTGGATAAAAAATTTGCCGTATTACATACCAAAGCAAATAAAATCGAACACAAAGCATCTCACGGCATAGCCCTGACTTATATCGCCATGGCGCAAGCCTTTGCCAAAGACAATGAAGGCGCATGGAAAACTTGCGCAATAATGAAAAATGAAGCCCTTCGGAACAAAGCCTACGGTGAAACTGCAGAAATACAGGCAGAGCGCGGCAATTTCAAAGCCGCTCAAAAAAGCACAGAGAGCATAGAAAGCCCGTCATTTCGCAATAAATCCTATGAAACAATCTCCCGCATTCTTGCTGATAGCGCCCTATACGATGATGCGTTAATCGCCGCATCGGCCATTACCAATTCTTATAAAAAAACGCAGGCCATTCAATATATGCTCGATAAGCAAAACCCGCGTGAACGCCTTCAGAATAATGAGCAAAAACCTTTTGGAGACTGATGTAACATGATCCGCTTTGAAGACGTATATTTTCATTATAATAAGCACTCCCCCAATGTGCTCCAAGAGGTAAATTTTACACTTGAACGCGGAGGCTATTATTTCCTTACCGGCCCCAGCGGTGCTGGAAAAACGTCCTTGATTAATCTTATGTTCTTGGGAAAAATCCCCTCAAAAGGAAAAATCACAATGTTCGGGCAGGACACAAACACCGCCTCCCGCAAAGAAATGTGCACTCTGCGCCAGAATATAGGTGTTGTATTTCAGGACTTTCGCCTGCTCAACCACCTATCAGCCTTCGATAATGTCGCCTTGCCTCTGCGCATACTCAACCGCCCTGATAATGAAATAAAAAACCATGTTAGTGAGCTTCTCGACTGGGTAGGGCTTGAAGATCACAAACAAAATCTTCCTGAGACCCTCTCCGGCGGCCAACAGCAGCGCA
>JAGLKL010000132.1 GCA_023141075.1 Alphaproteobacteria bacterium | reverse complement strand
AAAGTTGCGACTGACGTTACATATTGTTACTGATAAAATTATTAAAGGAATATTCTATTGTGATAATAGTTAGCACGATCTTGTCAGATCAACTTTGCTATGAGAAGTGCTTGTGATATTTAGATACTGACTTGCCTGTCACCTTTTATAACACCAGACGCAAATTCTGCTACTACAGTTCCAGCTATTTCTTACGACCCTTGCCCTTGCTCTTACCTTTAGACACCTCAGCATCCTTATCAGTCAAAGCCTCTTCGGCAGCATCCTTAATACCTTCAGCAACATCTTCAATAACATCTTCAATCGTATCAGAAGCTTCATCCACAGCACCATCTTCGCCTGTGTCATGCTTACCTTTTTTTGCCTTATGCTTTGATTTTGACACAGCTGCCTGCGCATTCTCCAACCCTTTGTGCTCACCACCGTGTTTTTCAAGGTTTTTATCAATTTGATTGAGAGCATTGTCGTTACCATCACCATTGTCATTATCAGCGCCACTATCATCATCGCCAGTAAACACGTTCACAACAGCATCTTTAACTTTTTCAAGTATCCCTTTTTCGCTTTTATCATTAGCATATGCATTTCCAGTAGAAAATCCGGAAACTGCAATAACCGCAGTCAGTAAAAATAATTTTTTCATTTCTATTCCTCAGCTTTATATTTTTAAGAGACACATGCAGCCTATTAAAATAAGTAACAAAAGTCCACAAACGTAGAGAAAATTCGCAGTAACAGCAAATGGCTCCGGCTTCGGAGCGATGCAGATGATCGAATTTCCAACACTTAGGAAATAATAAGGTGCGTACTTCAGGGTCTCCCTGAAAAAAAGTAGCACGAAAGAAATAAAGCCGCTTTTCTACTAACGAAGAATCTGGACGTTCCCCTGCCTATAGTGTAATTATAAAATGGCTTCTGCTTGGCAATATAATGAGGGAATAATGCTTTGCGCCGAACCGGCAATACACTTGAAGCCAACAAGGTATAGACTAAGGTATAGACAATGTCGTTTATAAACTCATTCAAGGCCCCGCCTGATTCCGCCCTAATCATCGTTGACGTGCAGAATGATTTTTGCCCCGGCGGCAATATGGCCGTCACTGACGGGGACAAGATCATCCCGCTCATCAATGCCATAAAACCGAGTTTCTCTCTATGTGTCTTCACACAGGACTGGCATCAGGTAGACCACAAATCATTTGCCGGAAACCACAAAGGAAAACAAGCCTTCGAGACAATAATACTGCCCTATGGTGAGCAAACCCTTTGGCCTGATCACTGTATTCAGAGAAGCAAAGGTGCAGAATTTCACAAAGGCTTAAAAATCGACAAAAACGATCTCATTTTGAAAAAAGGCGTCAATATGGACATAGACTCGTATTCCGGCTTTTTTGAAAACGACCGGAAAACGCACCCCCGTTTTTTCAATGGAAAAACCCTGACCGAAACACTGAAAGAGCGCGACATCACGAAAATTGTCATTTGCGGTCTGGCTTATGATTTTTGCGTCGGCTGGCACGCGCTGGATGCACGCAAGGAAGGATTCACTGCCATCGTAGTCAAAGACGCATGCCGTTCTCTCGCCATACCCCTGAAAGAAAATGGCATCAACACCGAAAAAGCGATGGATAAGGAACTCATCAAAGCCGGTGTAAAAATAACAAATGTTGAAAAACTTTAAACCGTTTTAGGTAGTGTCATATCCCCTCCCCGATCTCGCTCCGGGTAGACACGAATCAAAGAATCTGAAATACTCTTTTCGTTTTTTATAACCTAAAAAGGGATTTACCATGAAAACAGTATTAGTCACAGGCGGCACCTCAGGTATAGGTGACGTAACAGCACGAGTCATGAAAGACAAAGGATATAATGTTGTTGTTAACAATGTTTTTGACGATGAAGCAACAGCGAAGTTCAAAGAGGAAACAGGCATACCGGCGTATATCTGGGACGTAACAGACCATGAAGCCTGCAAAAAAGGTGTGGCTCAGGTCATTGAAGAGCAAAACGGCATTGATATTCTTGTAAATAATGCCGGTATCATCCGCGATGCCATGCTCCACAAAATGGACGAAGACAAGTGGAATTCCGTGATTAATGTGAACCTGAATGCTGCATTCAATATGTGTAAAGCAGTCATCGATCACATGAGAGAGAAAAAATACGGACGTATTGTCAACATCGGCTCTGTGAATGGTCTGCAAGGTCAAATGGGTCAAACAAACTACGCTGCTACCAAAGCCGGTATCATTGGCTTTTCCAAATCCCTGGCCAAAGAAACAGCCCGCAAAGGCATCACAGTAAATGTTGTAGCACCCGGTTACGTGAATACAGCAATGATGCAGGCCATTCCTGAAGATATCCTTGAAAAAATCATTGCCTCCGTACCTGTTGGCCGCTTGGCAGAACCCGAAGAAATCGCCGAAGCCGTTTGCTATCTTGCCGGTGATAAAACAGGCGCCTTTATCACAGGAGCAACATTGAATATCAATGGCGGTCTTTACTTGCAGTAAACTCTGCGCGTACGTACGAATATAAGATATTTAGAACGGCTGCTAACATACTTGTGGCCGTTTTTATGACTAAGGCTCTTGCGGAACAATCCCTGACACAAGATAATAATCCATCTGTGCAACCGCAGTGCCATCCTCTAAATCACGATGCAATGTAGACAAAAATTCTTCAGACTCTTCCTCCGATACCAAACCTTCCTTAATCATTTTTGGGAATTCGCTCCTGAATCCTCCTATAAGGTCTACACGCTCAAAAATATCTGTTTGCAATGTTATACGCTGCTCCTCGACGCCTTCCAAGCCTGCTTCTTGTGCGTATTCTTTTAAAAGACGACCCGTTTCCGGGTAAGGAACCGGTTCGGAATGCTGATGAACTTTTTTTAACATATCGTGGTCTATTTCGCTCTGAGGACTTATCCTGAAAGATGTCCAGTCGGGATCAACCATAACAACTTTCCCTCCGGGTGAGGTAACCCTACACATCTCGGATACAATATGCTGTGGATCATCAATATGCTGCAAAGTTCTTACAGTGCGACAAGCATCAACAGTGTTGTCATCAAATGGAATATGACTATCTCCTTTGGCAGAGGAAAATGCTTTGGCCAAGACTGGAAATAATTGAATTGAACAATCATTTTCTTGGTAATGTTCAGAAGACTTCCGCAAAAGAAACTCGTTAGAATCGACGCAAATAAGAGTGCTTTTTTCTCTATCTTGCATTGAAGCATCTATGAGAGGTAAATCAGGACAATAAGCCGAGCCAAAATCCATAACAGTGCGGATTTCCTCACGTTCCACTCCCATTTCCTCACGCGTTTTTTCTGCTATTGCTTCTGTGAAAGGCAATTCATTAAGCGCTTTTAAATACTCCAACTGAAGATTTTGTCTACTATCTTTTTCTGGCAAACTATCATACCGATCATCAAAATGGATACTCGGCTGAAGAAGACGTGCCCGTGCATACTTTGCTTCTGTAAGTATCTGACTTACCTTTTTACCAGTTTCTTCAATAACAAGGCTCACTAAAAGATCCCTTTTTTGGAGATAGAAATTTGACATAACGATATGTCGGTGAACAATAAATTACAAGGAATAAATACATCAAGCAAAATGTATTATTCTTAGGTGAAACTACTTTATATCGTTCAATCACAGTACAGTAATGAATATTCTCTGCGATTGTTAAAATTTAAGAAAAAATCAAATATTACAGTTGCAATATATTCCCCACCCGTTACGGTAGGCACCCATATGCCACTGTATATGAGCAGAAAATATGGGTAATACAAAAAGTGTTAAGCATCAGGAAAGCGATGTTCTGAATGTTGAGAAATCCCCGAGCCTGAAAAGCTGGGGAGAACCGGCTGACCTTCCGAAGAATGATGTCATCATAGACTGCGGCTGGGGACGCTTGATCTTCGCACATACTTTTAAGGACAATAAAATAGTTGCAGAACAACTCCGTGAAGAAAAAGAAAATAAAAGAGACCTCGCCTTTTATGTCCGTGAACCTCAGGTAGTTGTTGCTAACGATCCGCAAGGTTTATTCATCAATCCCTCTTACACATACCGTCTTGATCTGAAAAATTATACCCCTCCAAAAAAGAAAAAAGGCTCTTTTTCCATCTGTGCACTCAACATAAAAGAAGATATAGAAAGCATTAACCGCATCTACCAAACCCGCCATATGGCAGAAATCGACACGGAATTCCTGCAAAAATCATATAGTAAAAGAAAATACCTGACGTTTTGGGTTGCTGTTGATAACGAATCTGGGGATGTCATTGCCGTATGCTTAAGCGTCGACCACAAAAAAGCTTTCGACGACCCGGAAAATGGGTCAAGTCTTTGGTCTCTTGCAGTCGATCCAC
>JAGLKL010000131.1 GCA_023141075.1 Alphaproteobacteria bacterium | reverse complement strand
ACTTATGCTATATAACTCTTATTTTGCCTGCGCATCAATTGTGCCGTCCCAGTCTTTGGGCAGTCTTTTTTTGCTCTCCAGCAACATTTTTATACGTTCTTCATAGCGTATATATAAATGCTCATAGTCCCGGGCGGCCAAAGCTGCACATGTTTCTACCTGAGTGAGCGCTTCTTTAAATTTGCGTGAGCGATACAACTCCAACATTTTTGTGTGTGCTTTCATCCAATTTTGGAAATATTCTTTTCCGGCGAGATCTTCATCCCCTAAAAGCCCGTAGACCATGACCGATTCATTTTTACCTATGACGCGGACTTTATCCAACTCGATAACAGCAAAATCAGTTATTTCCTTGTAGATGCTCTGGCCGATAATAATGTTTATACCATAAAGTTTGCTCTGCCCTTCCAGACGCGAAGCAATGTTCACCGCATCTCCCAATGCTGAGTAAGCTAAACGCTGGCGCGAACCAGTATTCCCTACAACGCATTGCCCTGCATTGATCCCTATTCCAGCCTTTAGAAAAATTGGCTCTTTCCCTTGCTCGACCATTTTTCGGCGCAAAATTTCGTTTATGGGGGCAAGCGCATCATGCATTTTAAGAGCAGACCTGCAAGCCTTGCGCTGGTGGTTTTCCACTTCGCGCGGCGCGTTCCAGAAGCACATCATCGCATCACCGATATATTTATCGACGGTTCCTTCATGCTTCATAACAATATCGCTCATCTGTGTCAGGAACTCATTCATCAACTGGATAAGAGCTTCGGGCGCAAGCCCTTCAGATATGCCTGAAAAGTTGCGGATATCGGTAAACATGACGCTGAGCTCACGGTTCTCTCCGCCCAATTTCAGCTTTTCGGGATTTTTCTCCAGTTCCTGCATAACATCGTCGGCAACATACATGCCAAAAGCGTTGCGGATATATTTCCTGCGTGCCTCAGCCCGTGCATAGGAAAGGATGGTTGAAACAATAAATATCCCCATAATTGATAAAGAAGAATACACCGGATCAATAAGCAAGCCATATTCGACATAGGCGTAATAAGCTCCAAACACCGCGAGTGCGATAATTATAAAACAAAGAGCTATGGAAACCAGAACGCCGAAGAAAGGTGCCAAGAGTATAAAAAACAACCCTGCGATAAGAATATAGATCGCTTCCACACCTTTTGTAACAGAGGGACGCAGGAGATACTGATCTTCTAAAACCTGCTCGATAATGTTTGCATGCACTTCCACGCCGGGACGAAATGGCTCCAGCGCCGTACTCCGCAGATCCTTTAGCCCTTCTGCGCTCGCACCGATTAAGACTATTTTGCCTTCTACGGCCTTGCGCGTCTCCTGCTCATATTCCGGTAAAAGAAACTTATAGGCCGAAACATAATCAGCAACCGGGCAAACAACCGGGTTTTCAGCGACTTCCTCTTCATTACAAAAATGGCGGTAATAGGCATTAAGAAGGCCGTCACTTTCCACCGGAATAACCTTCTCACCCACGATAATACGAAAATTTGTATCAATTAAGCGGCGGTTTTCTTCGAACACCGCACCCAAGCGCAACGTTCCTTTGCGTCCAAGCTCGGCCACGCGCAGCACTTCAAGGCTTAGAGAGGGATAAATCGCCTTATGGTCTGTAAAAATCATCCCAACATGCCGCAATATACCGTCACTATCGGGCCTGGCCATAAAGCTTCCATTGCCGACTGCGGCTTTTGAATAAACCGGGAGATTTATCGCTGCTGCCTCAAAAGAAGAGGCATCTTTTAAGAATACCCCTTTTACATCGCTGCGTGCGAGAAGACGCTTTTTGTCCATCGGTTTGTTTTTGTCGCGATTCTGACGACCGTAGGTAAAAGCCGTAACAAAGATTTTTGATTCGCGCATGGCTTTGGCAAAGATCTCATCATAATTGAGCAATTTCGTGCCCTGTCTCATGGATTCGGGCAAACCGGTAATTTGCCTAGGGGTAAGCTCAGCGTAAAGAATATGGGGAGATGTACGGTCTTCCTCAGCAAAAACACCATCAAAAGCTATGACTTTTGCGCCCTTTTCGCTCAGGCTTTTGGTCAGATCGGCCATGATATTGCGTGGCCAGTGCCATTGCCCGATTAGTTCTAAAGACTTTTCATCAATATCCACAATCGTGACCCGGTGCGCTTCATCCTTAAGTCGGCGAGGGTGAATACGATTGAATTCGTCGAAAACACTATGTTGCAGATCTATACGGATTGCATTTTTCGAATCGCTAAAAGCTACTGCAGCAATCAAAAGCAATAGCAAAGCCAGAACATGGAACACTTTTCTCTGTGATGATATGATACTGCCAAACATGCTCATCCTTCCTAACGCTCACGAAAAACGTGACTTAAGCCGCGATGAAACGGTTTTGTCAGATAGGTCAGGATCGTGCGTTTGCCTGTTATTATATCAACATTAGCCACCATCCCGGCGGTAATCGGCAAAGGTTTATCCAGTGTGCCCAGATAATTTTTGTTTGTGAGGGCTTCAATTTCAAACATAATATTACCTTCGCGATCACTTACGCTATTAGCGGCCACACGGGTTAACACTCCTTCCAACGAGCCGTAGCGCTGCGGATCATAAGCTGTGATCTTGACCCGCACAGGCTGTCCGGCTTCCAGAAAGGCCATCTCCTCAGGTTTAACCTTGGCCAGAATTTTCAACTCGTCATCTGCCGGAACGATTTCGACCAGTTTCATTGCCGGTTCCACCACCCCGCCTATTGTCTGTAAAGTGATCTGGTTGACAATACCACTGACCGGCGCACGCAATTCTGCACGATCAACGCGATCCCCCATGGATTTGAGGTTTTCTTTAAGCGCGGCGATCTCGGTTTTTACCTCATTAAGCTCTTCAAGCGCGATTGAACGAAATTTATCAGTTTGCGCTTTGCGCTGGCTCCGAGTGCTTGCCAGTTCGGCTTCGAGTCCCTTTTTCTCTTGGGCGCGCGCGTTAATCTGCCCGGAAATATCAGCCTGTTCACGCTCTAAGCGTATCTGGTCAAGCTTTGGCACTGCACGCTTTTCCACCATTTCTTTGATAATGGTTAGCTCTTTATTCAAAAGCGAACGGTTTTTATAAAGACGGTTAATTTCCGCGCCAACCTCGGCCAGTTCGGCCTTTGCCTTATTGATATTTTCATCTTGCATATCATAGGCAGCTCGTAGCTCTTTCTGGCGTGATTTGTAAAGTGCCCTTTCATTAGCGGCAATCTCGGGAATTTGCTTTTCCAACTTTTGGGGAAGCGTAAATTTGTGGCTTAAGCTTTCGGCCTCAAGGCGTGCCTTTTTTGCTTCAAGAGAACGAAAACGCGCCTCAGTCCCTCTTTCTTCGGAAGAAAAAGCTACATCGCTGATGCGCAGCAAAACCTGCCCTTTTTCCACAAGGTCGCCCTTGGCTATAAGAAGCTCTTCCAGAATGCCGCCTTCAAGGCTCTGAACAATCTGTATTTCCTGCGAGGGAACGACTTGGCCTTGTGCACGGGAGATAATATCGATTTTGGTCACAGCCGCCCAGATAATTACGAAAAGAACAAAGGCCATAATGATAAAAAGCAGCACATAAACAGGCGTGGCCGGGCGCATGCGCAATGCGGCCTGCAACTCGTCCATATATTCCAATTCCTGTTTCTGTGCTTTTTCCATATGTGTTTAACCTTTAATTTTGCGGCACTGCTATCTGTCCACTTTGTAGCGCTTCCAGAACGTCATTACGCCCACCATCCATAATCACCTTACCATTATGCAATAAGATCAGGCGGTCAACCGTTGTCAAAAGCGAATGCTTGTGCGTGATAAGAACGTAAGTCCTGCCCCTTGTATGTTCATTGATATAGCTGAGGAACGCGGCCTCGCTTTGGGTATCCATAGCGCTGGTCGGTTCATCACAGATTAATATTTGAGGCCGTGTTATCATGGCGCGTGCCAGAGCAATGGCCTGACGCTGCCCACCGGAAAGCTGAGCGCCCATCTCACCAACCGGTGCATCGTAGCCCATAGGATGACGGGAAACAAAACTGTCTACCCCTGCTTCATGTGCGCTGGCCAGTATTTCTTCTTCGCTGGCTTTGGGCATAAAAGCCGTGATATTGTCGCGTACGCTGCCCTGGAAAAGCTGGGTTTCCTGCGAGATATAGGCCATATTTTTACGCAAGTCTGCCGGATCAATCTGTCGGTAATCTGTATCATCAGCGAGAATAACGCCGCTGGATGGTTCATAAAGTTTCAGCAAAAGCCGTGCGATTGTTGATTTACCGGAACCAACGCGCCCGATAATGCCAACTCTCTCGCCTTCTTTTATCGTAAAGGAAACATCATCAAGAACAGGGACTTGTGCGTTCGGATAGGCAAAGGACACTTTCTCAAATGTCATCTTTCCCGAGAGCTTCGGGCGATGCAAAAA
>JAGLKL010000130.1 GCA_023141075.1 Alphaproteobacteria bacterium | reverse complement strand
CTTTCATCTTTGCCCAGCTTCATAGCAATCAAGCCGTTTGAGCGAATATTTTTAAAGTCGGAAAGTTTATTTCGGCGCACTGATCCATGGCTGGTTGCAAACATAAGATCCAGCTTGTCCCAAATTTCTTCATCTTCCGGCATACGCAGATAAACACTGACATTTTCGCTTTTTTCCAGCGGTAATAGATTCACCAGTGCTTTGCCCCGGCTTTGTGGTGTAGCCAAAGGAAGCTGGTAGACTTTCATACGATGGACAATTCCTCGCGATGTGAAGAAATGAATCGGTGTGTGTGTGCTGGCAACAAAAAGATCGGAGATAAAGTCATTATCTTTCATCGACATGCCAGATCGTCCTTTACCACCACGTCTTTGCGCACGGTAGGTGCAGAGCGGCACACGTTTGATATAGCCACTATGAGTGATGGTCACGACCATATCCTCACGCTGGATAAGGTCTTCTATATCAACTTCAAATTCAGCTTCAACAAGTTCTGTTCGACGAGGCGTGCTAAAGCGCTCTTTGACCTCATTTAGCTCTCCGACAAGAACTTCGAGCAATTTCGAGCGGTCACTTAAGATAAGAAGCAATTTTGCAATTAAATCAGTGATTTCTTTGAGTTCATTACCGATTTTCTCACGCTCAAGGCCTGTGAGTCTGTGTAGTCGCAGATCCAAAATGGCTCGCGCCTGCGTCTCTGACATTTGATATGTGCCATCTTCTGAGACAGGATATTCCAGATCATCGATCAAGGAGATCATTGGCGCAACATCGTGTGCAGACCAGCGCTTCTCCAGCAAGCCTTCGCGTGCTACTGTCGGGTTAGGCGCGTTACGAATAAGAGCAATGACTTCATCAATATTGGCCACGGCAACGGCCAGACCGGCCAAGATATGGGCACGGTCACGCGCTTTGCCAAGTTCATAAATTGTCCGGCGGGTAATGACTTCTTCACGAAATGCCACGAATGCTTTGAGCATATCGCGCAAGATCATTATTTGCGGCTTGCCGTTGTGTAAAGCCACCATGTTACAGGCAAAATTGTTTTGCAACGCTGTATATCTGTAGAGCTGATTGAGCACAACATCAGCGTTTGCAGCGGTTTTTAGCTCAATGACTATGCGTAGGCCTTCGCGGTCGGATTCATCGCGGATTTCGTATATATCTTCAACTATTTTCTCACGTCCAACTTCGCCGAGACGCTCCAGCAATTTCCCCTTATTCACCTGATAAGGAATCTCGTGAACAATAATGGCTTCGCGCTTACCAATCTTTTCAAAAGATGTCTTGGCGCGCATCTTAACTGACCCGTTTCCGGTATGATATGCGGCGTTAATACCAACACGCCCTAATATCTGTGCGCCTGTCGGGAAATCAGGGCCGGGAATGATCTGCATAATCTCTTCAGTCGTCATGTCCTTGTTGTCAACCAACGCACAGCATGCATCAATCACTTCGCCCAAATTATGCGGAGGGATGTTGGTGGCCATCCCCACGGCAATTCCGCCTGCACCGTTCACCAGAAGATTCGGGAGACGCGAGGGCAAAACGGTTGGTTCCCGTTCACTCTCATCGTAGTTTGGCCGAAAATCCACGGTTTCCTTGTCAATATCCAACAATACCGACTCAGCGGCTTTTTCAAGACGCGCCTCTGTATACCTCATGGCAGCGGGTCTATCGCCATCCATAGAACCAAAGTTCCCCTGCCCGTCAATCAACGGTACGCGCAAAGACCATGGCTGAGACATCCGCGCCAACGAATCATAAATTGCGGCATCGCCATGCGGGTGATATTTACCCATGACATCCCCAACGATGCGAGCTGATTTTTTATAGGTTTTATCGGAGGTATAGCCTCCTACGCGCATCGCGTAGAGAATACGCCGGTGCACCGGCTTCAAACCATCTCGCACATCCGGCAGAGCGCGGCTGACAATCACGCTCATCGCATAATCGAGATATGATTGCTTCATTTCCTCTTCAAGCGCGATACTTGGTATAGGCTCTTCCGTTGTATCCGTGGGGGTCAGGTCATCGCTCATTTTTATTTATACTCGCCATTATATTTACTTTTTAAGATTCGCATTTGCGCCCTTTTTGAACTTCCGTTGATTCGCTATTGCCCTGTTTTAAGACGCATCATGGCACGATCAATCATGCGCACGATTTCAGGATGGACTTTCATTGCCCAACTGGGAACTTTCTTTGAAGCGCTTTTGGCCTCGGGCTTGGAGAAATACTCCACCATGGCTTCAAGCTCTTTGTAAGAATAGGTTTCAACCATTGCATCAACAGAAATGCGCTCAATCGCATTGTAGTTCAACATTGATCCCATCGCCATGACAAAACTTACCCGTTCTCGTTGCGGCAAGTTCAGGGAAGCCCGGCGAACAGCCGAGTTCACTTGTTCACGGGTCGGGCGAATTTTATGCATTGCTTTAGCTAATTCAAGCTTCTTGACCAGCATCGCTTCATCTTCATTTTCAGCCATTGCCTGTGCAAGAGATTCATCCAGTACCTTTTGCGCCGCCTCTTTTTCTTTCTGGTCTTCAGATGCGATTGCAGTAGCGCCTTGCGGATTTTCTCCCCTTTGCATTTGAGGGGTTCCATGTGACATCATTTTATTCATAATCACCGTATCGGCATCTTCTGCCCGGCCTTCCTCAGCATTACCCGAAGTTGAATACATACTCATAGTGCAAATACAAACAAACCCAAGCGCCCAGAGTGTGACACGTTTAGAAATCTTCATAAACTCGCCTTTCTTTATATTTTAAGTTTTATGTTTATCAATAATATCAATGCCTTAGAATGGGATTTCATCGTCAATTCCGTCAGTAGGCGCGATGCTCTGGCTCCCGGAATCCCTAGAGCCCGGATCAAAGCCCGGATCACCGCTATCACCAAATGAGCCACCGGTTCCCGAGCGACTATCAAGCATTGTCAATTCACTGCGATAAGGGCGTAAAACAATCTCAGTCGTATATTTATCCTGACCGCTTTGATCTTGCCATTTGCGGGTTTCGATCTGGCCTTCAATATAGACTTTAGCACCTTTTTTAAGATAATTTTCGCATATAGTCACAAGACCTTTGTTGAATACGACCACACGATGCCACTCCGTGCGCTCTTTGCGTTCACCTGTAGCCTTGTCTTTCCACCTTTCCGAGGTGGCAACGGATAGATTAACAACTTTGTCCCCCGATTGCATTGTACGAACATCCGGGTCCGTACCTAAATTCCCGATTAAAATAACTTTATTAACGCTGCCTGCCACGTCTTCATGCTCCATTTTTTTGTATTGATTATAAGAATCCGAGTATAGCCCCCCACCGGCAGATTCAAAAGCCCTTTCTTAGGTAATATAGTCACATGTTATGGAGACTTTTTGATTATGGCGTTTCCTGCTTGCTTTGCTCGAGCGCTAATTTAAGGCGTTTTTCTTTGCATCTTACAGGTGAATTGTTTACGATGGTTCGGTTGATGCGCGTATAAAAACATAGAAAAATAAGCGCACATGGTAATTTGGGTGATAATTGATGGCAGATCCTATGAATATAGATACAGTAGAATCATTGTCCAACCTCTATAAGAAGGTGACGGAAAAGCTTCTGCGCATTGATGGTGTTACCTTTAGCAGTGAAAAAGATCTGCTAAACCCTATCGTTAAACACCTTCGCGAACTGAAATTTGAGCTGGATAATAAGTTATTCGATCAAACAAAAGAGCTTATTCGTGTCTTAAAGGCTTACGCCCATGAAAAAGAGAGTAGACATAAAGACGAACTGACTCAAATCCCAAACAGAAGCGCATTTGAAAAGCAGTTAAAAATAGCCCTTGAAAGGCATGGCACTCCTGCAGAAACTGTAAGCCTTGACGACTTTGCGCCCGATGACACCGAGCGCCCAGATAAAAGAAAAAAAATTACTTCGAATTCAAAGAATTATGATGCGTTGGTCTTTCTTGATTTGGATCGTTTCAAAGGTCTTAACGATAAATTTGGGCACCTAGCGGGTGATAAAGGCCTACGGAAATTTGCTGAAATTATCAGCCAAATGATCAGAAAAGAAGATATAAGCATCAAGAGCCGTAGAGCGCGTCTTGGTGGTGATGAATTTGCTATCATTTTTCATACAAATGCTGAAAATATTGAAGAAACCAAGCAAAATTTCAAAAAAATACATTTTCGTATCCGAAAAGAGTTAGCTGTTTGCTCGTGTGAATATAACAAGATAAACTTCCCTCTTGTTTCCAGTTGCGGCATGCATGTTATTGAAGAGGGAGATACCGCTAAGACAGTGATGACGAAGGCTGATGAGGCTCTCTATAAGCACAAAACCGGCTTAGACGAACACGGCAGAACCAAACAGCAAAGATATGAATACGCTGTTGAACAACTTGAAATACAGGGTGTCCCCAATCTACAAACTGTTGAAGATGAACGTGCTTCAGAAGAACTACT
>JAGLKL010000013.1 GCA_023141075.1 Alphaproteobacteria bacterium | reverse complement strand
GAGATTCGAGCCGAAAGACGCATGAAAGAGTTGCAATTTAAAGGGATAAGCGTTACAAATGGCGCTGTTTTAGAGGATATGCGTGCGCGTGATGCGCGTGATAAGGCTAGAGCAGCAGCACCGCTGCGGGTGGCAGAGGATGCAATCGTACTGGATACGAGCGCTCTTGATGCGACTCAAGTGCTTGAAACTGCTTTGGAATATGTGAAAAGAACATTTCCTTAATCACTCATCATATGTATTAGCGATATATATTTCTTTAAAACACGGCTCTATTAGCTATGCCTGTCTCTTTATTTAAAGAGGCTAAATTGCAAACGTTAAGGCTTGGCCAATAAGAGACGACTTAAATTTGAAAGGAAATATTAACTATGGCGCATGTTGCCGCAAATCTAAATGATAAAGAGGGCTCTGAAGAGTTTGCAGCTCTACTCGGAGAAACCCTCGGTAAAAATGAAAAATTCGAAGGAAACGTTGTAAAAGGCGTTGTCATCGGATTAGGAGACGACCACGTCCTTGTGGATGTAGGTCTTAAATCAGAAGGGCGTGTTTCTTTGCACGAATTTACCAGACCCGGTGAAGATCCTGAAATAAAAGTAGGAGATAGCGTTGAGGTTTATGTTGAACGCATGGAAAACCGCGACGGTATGTCTGTTCTATCGCGTGAGAAAGCACGTCGTGAGGAAGTCTGGATTGAGTTGGAAAAATCTCACGAAGCAGGGGAGCGTGTTACCGGCATGATCTTTGGCCGTGTTAAAGGTGGCTTTACGGTTGATCTTGGTGGCGCTGTTGCGTTCCTGCCCGGCTCTCAAGTTGATATTCGTCCGGTGCGCGATATCGAACCGTTGATGAATACTCCTCAGCCGTTCCATGTCCTGAAAATGGATCGCAGTCGTGGAAACATCGTTGTTTCCCGCCGCTCTATTTTGGAAGAATCTCGTCAGGAAGCCCGTGGCGAACTCCTTGAAAATCTGGCTGAAGGTCAGGTGCTTGAAGGTATCGTTAAAAACATCACTGATTACGGAGCTTTTGTTGATCTTGGAGGCGTTGACGGATTGTTGCACGTTACCGACATTTCATGGAAACGTGTAAATCATCCGACAGAAGTTCTTCAAATCGGTCAGAGTGTGAAAGTACAAGTTGTTCGTTATAACGAAGAGACACAACGTATTTCTCTTGGGATGAAACAGCTTGAAGCGGATCCTTGGGAAGGCGTTGGTGATAAATACGTTTCCGGTGTTCGCTTTAAAGGGCGCATTAGCAATATCGCTGATTATGGCGCTTTTGTTGAACTGGAAGAGGGTATTGAAGGTCTTGTGCATATTTCTGAAATGTCATGGACGAAGAAAAATGTACATCCGGGTAAAATCGTTTCTACTTCTCAGGAAGTGGAAGTCGAGGTTCTGGAAGTTGATCTTGAGAAACGCCGTATCTCTTTAGGGCTTAAACAATGTCAGGAAAATCCGTGGAAGAAATTTGCAACAGACTTCAAACCCGGTCAAGAGATCGAGGGCGAAGTTCGCAATGTTACGGAATTTGGAATGTTTGTCGGTCTTACAGAAGAGATTGACGGTATGGTTCATCTGTCTGATGTTTCTTGGGATGACCAAACCGAAGAAGCGCTAAAAGCCTTTAAGAAAGGCGATATGGTCAAAGCCAAGATACTTGAGATGGATCCTGAGCGTGAACGTATTGCTCTGGGCATCAAGCAACTGAGCGAAGATCCGTATGAAGGTGCTATGAAAGGTATGACGAAAGGTTCGATTGTTACTTGTACGGTTACAGAGATCGGATCAACATTTGTTGAGGTGTCTGTGAATGAGAATATTACAGGAACCATCAAGAAGATTGATCTTTCCCGTGAACGTTCTGAGCAGCGCCCGGATCGCTTTGCTGTCGGTGAGAAAGTCGATGCAAAAATTACATCTATCGATAAAAAGAATCGCAAGATTAATCTATCGATTAAAGCACGCGAAATCGATGAAGATAAGCAGGCTATGAAAAAATTTGGTTCTACTGAAAGCGGTGCTTCTTTGGGTGATATCCTTGGTGCAGCTTTACAAGAGAATAAGGAAGAGAGCGAAGATAAATAGTTTTTATCTTTTTTGGATTATAGAATTTGGAAAAGCCGGTCTTAAACTAAGGTCGGCTTTTTTGTGTTTTTGCGTAGCCGCGAGTGTTAGGATTTCAAAACCCAGCTTTTGACAGCGGTTGAAGATTATGAAGAGGAAAGGAGGAAATGAATCCGTGGGAAGGTTTTTCATGAATGTTCGAGGCATATTTTCCCAACAAATAAGTCTATTAAAATCAAGGGGTTTTGCTTGACGTGCGTGGTTATATCGGGCAATGTATTGAAGAATCAAGAAAAAAATTGCTGTTCTTTGTTAAACGGAAAAAGGGTATTTTGATATGACAAAGTCCGAACTGATACAACGTCTTGCAGATATGAATCCGCATTTGTATTTACGGGATGTTGAGAAGATTGTGGAGACTGTTTTCGATGAAATTTCCGGAGCGCTAGCGCAAGGTGATCGTGTTGAATTGCGTGGTTTCGGGGCTTTTTCTGTGAAGCATCGTGATTCACGCATTGGGCGTAATCCGCGTACGGGCGAAACGGTTCATGTTGAAGCCAAGCGCCTACCGTTTTTTAAGACAGGTAAGGCATTGCGCGAAAAGCTTAATAATAAATAAGGCGAAGCGAAGCTTTGCACTTAGAGTCTAAACCCTAAACGCAAATAGTTGCAGGTAAAGAAGTTATGGTAGCATTTTTTCGTACGATTTTAGGTCTTATTGTCACTATTCCCATTGCTGCTTTCTGCGGTCTGAATCTTCAGGTTGTTGACGTCACCTATAGTCCATTTCATGATCCTATCCAACTTCCTTTATATGCTATAGGGCTTGTTTTTGCTCTGTTTGGGGTTTTGTTCGGCGCTTTTTCGGTGTGGTTGAATAACTCTCCTTTGCGCAAAGAACTCCGTTTGTTTAAAAAGCGGGTTAGGACACTGAAAAAAGAGCTTAAACGTTGGCAAGAACAAAAGGGTGGAGTAGATTCTGCGGTGTCGGCAATAGTGGAAAAAGAAGTGTCATCATTGCCCGTTTCTCAGAATGAATAATTTCATGGCCGATAGGCTCATTAGCACGTGAGATTTTATGATAAAAGAAACAAAGATATTCTGCGCGATTGACACGTCAGATTTAGATCAAGCCTGCGCTTTATCTAGGCAGATTGCTCCAGTAACCGGCGGGATTAAGCTCGGCCTGGAGTTTTTTAATGCGTTTGGTCTGCATGGTGTTGAGCGTGTTATGAAAGCTACGCCGGATGTGCAATTATTTATGGACATGAAATATCACGATATTCCCAACACGGTTGCGGGGGCTGTGCGTGCTATATGTGAGAATTTTGCACTGGCTTATCTGAATGTTCATGCGGTTGGTGGCCGGGCAATGATGGAAGCGGCCAAGGATGCTTGCGGCGATAAGACAAAGCTTTTGGCTGTGACATTGCTTACATCTTTGGATGATGCTGCGATTGAAGAGATCGGATATTGTTCTGGTTTGGCGCAGCGTGTTGAGCAACTGGCGGTATTGGCGCGGGATGTCGGGCTTGATGGCGTTGTGTGTTCGGCTCATGAAATTGCGCTTTTGCGCGTAGCATGTGGAAATGATTTTGTATTGATGGTTCCGGGTATTCGTCCAAAAGGTGCAGCAAAAGATGACCAGAAACGCGTGATGAGTCCTAAAGAGGCTTTGGCAGTCGGTGCTACGCATTTGGTTATTGGCCGCCCGATTACAGGCGCTCCTGACCCTGCGGAGGCCGCAGCAAATATATTGGCGGGGTTGTAAACATTTTTTATTGGGGGCATGGAAGGAGAGAAAAGATGAATGGTCTTGAACCCAGTTATTATATAGAAGATACATCAAAAAACGTCCGAGCCTTTGTTAAGGCCAATCACAGCTTATTTGTGGAGATTCTTTATAGCGTTCTTCCATATATTATCGTGCTGTATATCGCTGATGTCATCATTACAGGGCTTTATTTTCCTGAAAGCAAGATAGGGTTTATTGGTGGGCAGTTATTGGCCAGCTTTTATTTCATGCCGGTTATTGCAATCACTTGGAACCGTGTTGTTATTAACGGGCCGGAGGATTTTATTACCATGGATCCGTTAAGACCCAAAATGCACGAGCTTCAATATATTGTGATGCAAGTATTGCTGGGGTTTGTTGTTGGTTTCTTGGGAGGAACGATTGTCATCGTAGCAGGATTTATTTACAAGGGTCTTGTTCTTGTGGCAATCCCTGTGGTTTTTCTGGCGGCTATATATTACGGATTGCGGGTATCCTGTTTTTATTTTCCGGCAAAAGCTGTTGACCGCAGTCTTACACTTAAGGAAGCATACGTGATGTCGAAAGGATATCTTGTTAAAATAATTTTTTCTTCGCTTTTTGCTTCTATCTGGGTCATTTTGTTGTTGATGCTGGTTGGTATTGTTATCGCTGTTGGTGCGGATATCCTTGTCTCTCCAGCAGATATGGAAGGTGGAAGAGGGCATTTAGTGAATTTTATTAAGAATTTGCCTAGTATTGTTTATTTTGCCCCTCTTATCGGAATACTGATGTCAACGGTGTCTGCAAATTACTATCTCTATGCGTTGCAAAACCCATATGGAACACCGGAGGCACAAAAATAAGTAGTTAAATTGTGACCACACAAGTTAAAATTTGCGGGATTAAAACAATGGAGGCGCTGGATGCAGCGCTGGAGGGTGGTGCGCGGTTTATCGGTTTTGTTTTCTTTGAAGACTCTCCCCGGAATGTTGAAGTTGATATAGCTCAGGAGTTGTGCCGGATGATTCCGACCGGTGTGCGCAGCGTCGGTCTTTTTGTTGATCCTGCGGATGAAGAGCTTGATCTGGTGCTGGAACACGTACGGATAGATATGCTTCAATTACATGGGAATGAAACGCCTGAACGTGTCCGGGAGATCAAGAAACGCTTCGGTTTACCGGTGATGAAGGCTTTTGGCGTGAGTACGGCCAAGGATGTTGTACGTGTGCATGCGTACGTTGATGTGGCTGATTGGTACGTGTTTGATGCAAAAGCGCCTGAAGGGTTTGATGTGCCGGGAGGTACGGGGGAGAGTTTTGACTGGGCTTTGCTTGTAGAAGAAGAATTTGACAAGCCATGGATGCTTTCCGGTGGTTTAACGGTAGAAAACGTGGGTGAGGCGCTTTCGGTTCTTTTCCCTGATGCAGTAGATGTTTCTTCAGGGGTAGAGGCAAAGCGCGGGGAAAAAGATCCGGCCAAAATCAAAGCTTTTCTTGAGGCTGTGAAAAGGGTATAAAACTCCTCATGATAATCAATTCTTATAAAAATCAGCCCGATGAACGTGGGCATTTCGGGGCGTATGGCGGACGCTACGTGGCTGAAACCTTGATGCCTCTGATTTTAGGTGTGGAGAAAGCGTGGAACGAGGCGAAAGAAGACCCTGCGTTTTGGGCTGAGTTTGAAGCTTTGGCCAAGGATTATATAGGTCGTCCATCGCCTTTATATTATGCGGAAAAAACTACCAAATATTTGGGCGGAGCGAAGATATATTTCAAGCGCGAGGAGCTTAATCATACAGGTGCGCATAAAATCAATCACTGTATAGGGCAGATCTTGTTGGCGCGGCGTATGGGTAAAACCCGCATTATCGCCGAGACAGGAGCCGGGCAGCACGGCGTGGCAACTGCTACGGTTTGTGCGTTGTTTGATATTCCTTGCACGGTGTTTATGGGCACTAAGGATATAGAGCGTCAGGCATCCAATGTTTTTCGTATGCGCTTGTTAGGCGCGGAAATCAGGCCTGTTACGAGCGGTTCGGAATCTCTAAAAGATGCGATGAATGAAGCGATGCGTGACTGGGTGTCCAATGTGAATGATACATATTACTTGATTGGTACGGTAGGCGGGCCACATCCGTTTCCGTGTATGGTACGCGATTTTCAATCCGTTGTAGGCAAGGAAGTGCGTGAGCAAATAATGGAAGTGGAAGGGCGGTTGCCCGACTCTTTGGTGGCGTGTATTGGCGGTGGTTCGAATTCTATTGGTTTGTTCTATCCCTTTCTGGATGATTCAGAGGTACGCATGATTGGCGTGGAGGCCGGTGGGCTTGGTATTGATACGGACAAGCATGCAGCGAGTCTTAATGGTGGGCGTCCGGGTATTTTACACGGTATGCAGACTTATTTCCTTCAGGATGAAGACGGGCAGATTCAGGAAGCGCATTCGATTTCAGCCGGGCTGGATTATCCGGGGATCGGGCCGGAGCATGCGTGGTTGTTCGACCAAAAGCGCGTGGAATATGTCAGTGTGACTGACGAAGAGGCTTTGGAGGCGTTTAAGCTGTGTTCGAAGCTGGAAGGGATTATTCCGGCGCTTGAGCCGTCTCATGCGCTGGCGCATATAACGAAGATTGCTGGGGATTTGCCGAAAGAGCATATTATGGTGCTTAATCTTTCCGGTCGCGGGGACAAGGACATTTATACAGTAGCTAAAATATTAGGAGTGGAAATCAATGAATGAATGTAGTTGTAAATCGTGCGGTTGTTGCGGCGCGGAGCAAAAAGTATACCAAGCTTTTGCCGGAGTGGATCATATTTCGGCATTTGAAGTTGTGGGAGTGTCTTGTGTGATCTCCGGGGGCGGGGAAGATGCTGCTGAAGAAATTAATGCGCTCTGGGAAACATTTTTTAAAGAGCAGGTAGAATCCAAGATCGAGTCTCGCCAAGATGATGTGATTTATGCTGTTTATTCGGATTACGAAGGCGATCATACCCAGCCTTACCGTTTGACGATTGGCTATAAAGTGCCGGAAGATGCAGGCAAAGAATTGCCGGAAGAATTTTACCGCGTAGAAGTTAAAGAAGAAGATTATGCGTTGATTAGTACCGGTGGTGAGCAGCCAAAGGCTTTGTTGGAAGCGTGGAAGACTGTTTGGCAAAGTGATCTTGATCGTTGTTATAAAACTGATTTTGAGGTGTACGGCTCGAAGTTTTTTGAGGAAGGTGTGCATGAGGTATTAGTGGCTGTGGGCGTGAATGTGGACTAGTCCCTGTCACAATTGCGAGGAGGCTAAGGTAAGCCGACATGGCAAGCTGGAAAAGGGGTGTATCAGGGCAAGTCTGTAATTTGACAAAACACGAGAAAATAATCTATTGTCGACCCATTATTATTTAAGGAGCGTACTTTTATGACTGACATTTCTACAAAATTCTGCGACCACAAGTGCACATCAGGAACAACCGGAGGTGCTGAGGCATCTCGCACACACAATCCAAAGCTGGCAGATGTAATTGAACGACATGCAAGTGTAATTGAACAACATAATCCAAAGCTGGCAGATGTAATTGAACAACATACAGATACAATTGAACAACATAGAAAAATCACAAAAGGCGATGTTTATGATACACACAGACTTCGAGACCTCGCTAATGCCTTACGATCTTCGTCTTCCCAAAGTGCTGACGAATTGAAAATTATTGGAAATGGAACTGATATTGTAAATGATGCGCCACTTATAAGTGATGCCTCGTTCTTCGGTTGCTTCAGTGAATTGAAAGATGTAAGCATTGATGCAAGACATCAGTTGGAAACCATACATGGCATAATTTCTAAACGATCTATGGATAACGCCGAACAATTGAGGATATTGATAGGAGATCAAGAAAATGGCACGGACAACCACCTCCTTTCCGGCTACAGCAAGTTTATGGTTCTAGAAGAAGTCCTTGAAGGAGCCATTGAAGAAACTTCCGGTGTTTTTCAAAAAGATTTAAAAACAATGCTTGGAGCCATGCACACAATTAATGATATCGGTTACGAAAAAATGCCTTCCCAAGATAATTTAGAAGCTTTAGGAGATATGAAAAGCTGCATCGAACGAATCGTAAAACAGAAAGATAATGAAACACCGGGGACAGAAGCTATTATTGGCGCGGCTTGTGCCGTACAGGGAAACACAAACATACAGAAACGTTTATCATCCCTACGTATGGAGACAGTTTCAAACCTTCTCTCATTCCATGAAAAAGAAGAATTAACAAGAATACCTGAAGCGCCGAATCTTGGGTAGTGTCGCAATAAGACCATTTGTGTAAACTGACAGGGTTTCATCAACGAGCAGGCTTTTTTGTGAAAGGCTTGTTTTTTTGGGGAAGGTGTGCATGAGGTATTGGTGGCTGTGGGTGTGAATGTGGACTAGCCTAGTCTTCGTCATTGCGAGGAGGCGTAAGCCGACGCGGCAATCTGGAAAAGGGGTGTATCAGGATGGAAAAACAGCCTGCTGTTTATATTATGGCGAATAAAAGGAATGGAACCCTTTATACTGGCGTAACATCGAATTTGCATAAACGTGTTTATGAGCATAAGAACAAAATAACGCGGGGTTTTGCTTCACAATATAATTGTTCGAAATTGGTGTGCTATGTTCTTTTTGATGCAATGGAAGAGGCGATAAAAGAAGAAAAAAAGATAAAGGCTGGAAGCCGGAAAAAGAAATTGGATTTAATAGAAGCAATGAATGCAAATTGGGAAGATTTATACGATACTTTGTCAATATAGACTGGATTGCTTCGTCGGGTTTTATCCTCCTCGCAATGACGAAGTTAGGTGAGTTTAGAAGAAAGAAGGTTAGTTATGTTTAGAATGTTTCTGTTTATTTCGTTGTTTCTGTTTTCGTTTGTGCCGTTGTCTCATGCTGGGAATGACGATATTCAAGGTATTTTAGCAATAGCAAAAATGACAGGGGCATGTGGAAAATAATGGAAGAAGCACAAGAATGAGCAGGATTGAACAGAGATTTCAAGCACTTAAAGAGGAGGGTCGCAGCGCTCTGGTGACGTTTATCATGGCGGGTGATCCGGATTATGTGCGGTGTCTTGATGTGCTAAAATCTTTGCCTGAAGCAGGTGCGGATATTATCGAGCTGGGCATGCCTTTTAGTGATCCGGCGGCGGATGGGGAAATTATTCAGTTTGCCGGGCAGCGTGCGCTTAAGGCCGGAACAAAGATGAGGCACATTTTGCAGATGGTTACGGAGTTTCGTGTTGGCGATGCGGATACGCCGATCATCCTGATGGGTTATGCCAACCCGATATATACGTACGGGTTGGGGGAATTCTCACGTGATGCCCGGGAAGCCGGGGTAGACGGGCTTATTATAGTTGATTTGCCTCCTGAAGAGGATGCGCCGCTTCAAAAAGTTGCCAAGGCAGAAGGGCTGGATATTATCCGTCTTGTTACGCCTACAGCGGATGAAGCGCGGCTTAAGGTTATTTTGGAGGGAGCAAGCGGCTTTTTGTATTATGTGTCGATTACCGGTGTTACAGGAGCCGCCGTTGCCAATACGCAGGAGCTTAAACCTCATATTGAGATGATAAAGTCAGCTACAGACTTGCCGGTTGCTATCGGATTTGGGATTAAAACGCCGGAAGATGCGGTTTCTATGGGGAAAATCGGGGATGGGGTCGTTGTTGGTTCGGCAATCGTTGATAAAATTAAAAATATCGGTGATAATGGCGAAAATGTAAAAACTGTTCTGGAGCTTGTAGGATCTTTATCTAATGCTCTAAGAGTTTGATTTTCTTTGACTTATTTTTTTCATGCTTTTGTAGAGTTTGACTTTCTAAGTGTATTATGTGTAGTGTCTTTGGCTTTTAAAAATAATAACAAAAAGGCGTGTATTTAATATGAATTGGCTGGCAAACTTGATTCCTCCGCGTATTCGTTCTTTTGTTGGTGAGCAAAAGGAAGTGCCTGATAATCTCTGGCAGAAATGTCCGGGCTGTGAAGCGATGTTGTTTCACAGGGATTTGGCGGCTAATCATAATGTTTGTTATCATTGCGGCCACCATTTACGTCTGAGTGTTAAAGAGCGTCTGAAACTGATGTATGATGATGGAAAATACTCAGAATTGCCCATGCCTCAGGTGGAGCAAGATCCGCTGAAGTTCAAGGATCGCAAGCGCTATGTTGACCGGATCAAAGAAGCTCAGAGCAAGACCGGCTTAAAAGAAGCTATTACAGTGGTTTGCGGTACTATGGGCGGCATGTCTGTTGTCACGGCAGTCTTTAATTTCAGTTATATGGGCGGATCAATGGGTGTCGCTGTGGGTGAAGCGATTGTCAGTGCGGCAGAATTTGCTGTTCAGAAAAAGGCTGCTTTTATCATTATTCCTGCCTCGGGTGGTGCGCGTATGCAAGAAGGCATGCTTTCTCTTATCCAGATGCCGCGCACGATTGCTGCTATTGAAATGGTCAAGGAAGCGATGTTGCCTTATATCGTTATTCTGAGTGATCCTACGACAGGCGGAGTCAGCGCGTCTTTTGCGATGGTTGGCGATATTCATATTGCGGAGCCGGGCGCTACGATTGGATTTGCCGGGCGTCGCGTGATTGAGGAAACCGTGCGCGAGATATTGCCTCCGGATTTCCAAACGGCGGAATATCTTCTTGAGCATGGCATGGTTGATATGGTCGTGCCGCGTAGTAAAATCAAGGAAACACTGGTTAATATCATCGGAATCTTAACCAAGAAAGCTGTTTGTGAGACGAAGCCGGGCGGTGGTAATGGCGGTAAACGCAAAAATAACGGACAAAATGGGCGTGGTTCTAAAGCCGCTGAAAAAACCGGAAAGAACGGAAAGCAAGAAAACACTTCTGAGCCGACAAAAACAAAAGCGTCGATAAATGAGACTAAAACCAAATATTCAAAAGTGTCCTCACAGGCACGGACGGCGCAATCCAGTGCTAAGGCTGCTGTGAAGCAAGATGCCCGGGAATGCGAAAGCGTGGTTGAAGAGAAAACAAAGGAAACTGCTTTAGCCGGTAAGCGATAGCAGGCCCCGATATTAATGCACAAAGCCGATCTTTATCACTCTAATCAAAGATTACAGCGCAAATTAGAAAAAACTTTCCAGTTGCGGCGTACGCGAATGGCTGTGAACTGGGATCAGGAAAAATATCTTGATTTGCTGCAGCATTTTGGTGATCCGCACAAGCATCTTCCCCCTGTTATTCATGTTGCCGGAACCAATGGAAAAGGCTCTATTATTGCGATGTTGCGTGGGATATGTGAGGCGGCGGGGATGCGTGTACATTCCTATACTTCGCCGCATCTTATCTGCATAAATGAGCGCATTGTGCTGGCTGGGAAACAAATAAGTGATGATGTGTTGGAAGCGTTGATTGATGAGGCTTTGGAGTATATTAATGATAAGCCATTGTCTTTTTTCGAGGTTATAAGCACGGTTGCGTTTAAGGCGTTTTCGCAAGTTCCTGCAGACATTTTTTTGCTGGAAGTCGGTATGGGCGGGCGGCTGGATTGTACTAATGTGATAGATAGGCCATTGGTTAGCATTATTAACCGAGTGTCTATGGATCATACTCAGTTTCTAGGGCATACTATCGAGGAAATTGCTGCGCAAAAGGCCGGAATCATAAAGCAAGGTGTTCCGTGTGTTGTCGGATATCAAGGGCAGGGTGAGCGGGCGCGTGCGGTTTTAAATGTAGTGCAGCAAGAAGCGCAGCAAAATGATGCACCTCTGTTTGTTGCCGGACGGGATTTTGCTGTTTCACAGGATGCAGCAAAGATGCGTTTTTCTTATGCCGGTGGTTCGTCTGATTATCCGCTCCCGGCCTTGTCCGGGGAATACCAAGTTTATAATGCCGCTGCGGTGCTCGCGGCTATACAGCAAATAAAAGCGCAAGGCGTGGATATTTCTAATGATGCTGTTTCCACAGGGTTGCAGACATGCCGGTGGCCGGGACGGTTGCAAAGAATTGACAAAGAATGGCCGGGGGGAGCCAAAGAGCACGAAATATGGCTTGATTGCGGACATAATGACAGTGCGGGAGAGGCTCTGGCGGTACAGATAAAACGATGGAACGAAACAGATTTGCGACCGACTTACCTGATTATCGGGATGCTTGACTCCAAGGACAGTGAGGGTTTTCTAAAACCGCTGCATGGGAGTGTTTCAGGCATTAATGTTGTGCCTATTTCCTCCGATCCTAATTCGCAAAGCGTAGAGCAGATACAAGGTGTATGCGGGACAGGGACGAAAGTTATATCGCATAATGACTTCAAAAAGGCCGTGGTATATATTATCGAAAGCGCCGAGTGTTCAGTGCGTATTCTTATCGCGGGTTCTGTTTATCTGGCTGGAGAAGTTTTGCAATTTATTAACATCGGCGAATCACGTTAAACTGAATGCTTGCGGTATTATGATTGTACTGGATTGATTTTACTGATAAAAATAATTGTCGGAACAGAACTTTGGATAAAAGATGAAAAATAAAATTTTCCTAGTAGACGATGATCGTAATATCCTGCTTTCGGTGTCAATGGCGCTGGAGGCGGAAGGGTTTGTCGTTGAGACGTTTAATGACGGGGAAAGCGGCATGAAGGCGATATTAAAGAAAAAACCTGATTTGGTCGTTCTGGATGTAAAGATGCCACGTATGGACGGCATTGAAGTTTTGACCAGATTGCGTGAAGAAAGCAACGTTCCGGTGATTTTTCTAACCTCCAAGGATGACGAGGTTGATCAGGTTATCGGTCTGCGTATGGGCGCAGATGATTATATCACTAAGCCATTCTCACAGCGTTTGCTTTTGGAGCGGATCAAGGCTCTATTGCGTAGGCGCGACCTTATGAATGACGAAGCAAATGGTCAGGGCGTGCAAACCGATAAAATTCAATACGGAGATCTGATTCTTGATGATTCGAGACATTTATGTGCATGGAAAGGCGAGCCGCTTAACCTGACAGTGACAGAATATCTTATTATTAAGGCTTTGGCATTGCGTCCGGGATATGTGCGTAATCGTGATCAGTTGATTGATATGGCTTATGGTGAGAATATTTATGTTGATGATCGCACGATTGACTCGCATATAAAGCGTGTTCGCCGCAAATTCAAAAAAGTTGATGATAGTTTTGACAAAATAGAAACATTGTACGGTGTGGGTTATCGCTATAAAGAAGATTAGTACTTCGATTATTTGAGTTGAGTTGCGTTACTCATCACTTATGTGCGTTAATTTTGTATGT
>JAGLKL010000129.1 GCA_023141075.1 Alphaproteobacteria bacterium | reverse complement strand
CGGATTCTTCTCCAGTTCTTCTTCAATAAATTCACTCAACTCCACATTATTGAGCTGCAGCAATTTTATGGCCTGTTGAAGCTGCGGCGTCATAATAAGCTGCTGAGACTGGCGGAGATCAAGCTTTTGAGAAAATGTATTCATAGCGATTATATTATCACGGGAAAGCGGTAATTTCACCACCTAATCGCCTTTAATAGGGGCTTACTTCAAAGAGAAACCCTCACCCAGATAGACCCGGCGCACATCATCATTATCGACAATGTCTTCCGGTAAACCTTCCATAAGCACTTTTCCATCATGCAAAATATAGGCTCTATCGACAATGCCCAGACAATCACGCACATTGTGGTCTGTAATAAGAACGCCGATACCACGGGTTTTTAACTGAGCAATAAGGGCGCGAATATCGTTAACCGCAATCGGATCAACCCCGGCCAAAGGCTCATCAAGCAAGATAAAATCCGGACGCGCAGCCAGTGCGCGAGCAATTTCCACCCGCCGACGTTCACCGCCCGACAAAGCCAGAGATGGCGTGCGACGTAAGTGCTCCACACTAAACTCAGCCAGCAAGTCTTCAAGCATTAAATCCTGATCGTCTTTATCCATATCCTGCAATTCGATAACCGAACGAATATTGTCTTCGACATTCAGCCCTCGAAAAATGGAAGCTTCCTGCGGCAGATAACCCACACCCATCCTCGCACGGCGATACATCGGCAGCCCCGTAATGTCCTGCCCGTCAAGCATAATCGCCCCGCCATCGGCCTTAATCAGACCGGTAATAATGTGAAAACACGTAGTTTTCCCTGCCCCGTTAGGCCCAAGCAAAGCAACCGCCTCCCCGCGAAGTACATTCAAACTTACATCGCGCAAAACCGGACGTTTTTTATAAGATTTTGAAAGATGAAAAACCGACAGACCCTTAGGAACACTTTGTAATCTGGGCTTGCGGGATTGTCTATAACTACTAATCATTAATTTCCGTTGTTATTGTTGTTACCTGCTATGTAAATTCTACGCGAAGATAGAAAACCTGCAAGCCTTAATTATGATATTCGTATTAGCAAAGAATAAACCGATGATATCTGACAAGAATAACCCTGCTATTGCTCCATATCCATATTCTTAGGATAAAACACAGCCCGCACACGCCCCTTGCCGGTTTCAGCCTCTTCTTGAGTAACAATACTTTCCTCAACACCATCTCCAGCATCCGTAGCCACAGCTTCATCTGTTCTAGCTCCAAATATCTTACTGATATTGGTATTTAAATTCACTTGCGCCCGTGCCCCCTCAAGAAAACTTTCCCCCTTCATTATCCGCACATTATCATTCATCTCGGCAATACCCGTTTTAACGCTATAAAATGCATGCTCACCGGTCAGCACTTCTTCGGGCGTGGTTATCATCACATTGCCAACAGCCTCAAGCGATTTCAGCGCACGTTGCCCCACTCCCCCTTTCGTAAATATAGCCGTCAGTTTGTCTGCCTCAATTTTATCACCCTCGCGCACCGCCACAGCCTCACCGATGGCTTCAAAACGCCCTTCAGCCACCCAGTAGAGAAACTTGTCACGCGCTTTTATGTTCTGATCTTCAGAAATAAGACGCAGGTTCTTGCCTATCATTTCCACAAGACCCTTATCCATGTTGTATACAGCCTTTTCGCCGTAAACTTTGCTGCCTGCAGAAATAACGCGCACCTTGCCGATGGCCTCAATACGATAGATATCAATATTGCTTTTCTCACTGTCTCGGTATTTTGCAATCAGCTTATCACAATAGATCGTCGTCTCTCCCTGCACAGCCCGAACTTCCTTTTCAGCCTGAAAATACAGATCATTACGATGCCACTCCAGACTTTCTTGTGCAGTAATCTCTAACGGTTTATTACGATCAGGATTAACACCGCTTTGCGCATAAGATCCCACTGGAGAACACAATAAAATTGTGCAGCAAAAAACTCCAAAACACCTAATCTTCCTAGCAATCCCAATCATAAACCACCCACACCTCTATCAAGAGTTAACGTCGCAGGCCCTGTAAAAAACACCTCTCCGGTTTTGTTATTTACACGTACCCCGCGTGCAGCAATTTTCATGTCCGGCCCCTGTCCTGCAATATCCTTCTCAGACCATGCAAACCCTTTCTTCAAGTCAATATGCGCTTCTTGCATGTGCAGCGTATAACCCCCATTATGCTCAAAATAAACATCCCCTTCCAGAAAAAACCGCCCTGTATCCTGCCGATACGCCCCGGCAACAGATTGCAAGACAACGTGCATACCGTCTTCCATTGTAATCCTACCCACAGGGCGTTCCAGAATAATCAGGTTTTTGTTCATCTCCCCTTGCACAGCACGCTGTGCCGTAATTTCGTAAGGAAAGTTTTGCTTACTTGTGCTTTCAAATTTCGGATTTAACAGCTCGTTTCTGGCGATAGAGTGATCCCGCAAGCGCGGCGCTTTAATCACCTCTTCCATAGGCTTAATGACCTGCTCCTCCAGCCCTGAGCGCAAATACAGCACAGCCACAAGGGACAACGCACTCAACAGCAGCACTAGACGCATCAACCGAACAAATTTACTATAGCCATGTATAGAACTATGATCGCTTTTTCGCCCACGCTGAACTAACCGCTCAAGACGAGCGGCCTTTTCTTCATCCAATGCCTGTTCGTTCAAATCATTTTGATCCAATGCCTTACCTTTCCGACATTAGGGTATAAATCCTAGTGACCAATAGCACCGCCCCAATATATCAAAAATAACACGTGATTACATTACCTAAGCGATACCTGCTTGTAAGCAATCCTGCAGACGAATTAACCCGCACGCTCTGTCTCCATCATAAACAATCAAGCTGGTGACATACTGCCCCGGCATCTTGGTCATAATATCCACGGCGCGTACAGCCAAAGCATCCATTTGAATAGATTTCGGCTGCGTGCTCATAATCTCGGACACAGGTTTTTGCAAAAGATCGGGTGCCATGTGACGTTTCAAATCTCCATCAGTAACGATTCCCGCCAATTCATCTCCGTCAAAAACGAGCACACAGCCTAAATTTTTCCCGGTCAGAGCCAATAATGCCTCATCCATAAGAACATTCACGTCCACCACAGGCAAATCCTCGCCCGAGACCATCACATCAGCCACGCTCATCAGTTTTTGTCCCAGCTTGCCACCTGGATGAAAAACCTTGTATTGCTCAGGCGTCAAGCCCATGCGCTCCAGCAAAGCAATCGCCAAAGCATCTCCCAGCGCAATCATCATCGTCGTTGAAGTCGTTGGCGCCAGACCGTTGGGACAAACCTCCCCTACCGGAGGCAACAGCAAACAAATATCACTGTGCTTTGCCAATGTTGATTTAGCGTTGCCGGTCATGGCTATCAGGATAATACCATAGCGGCACGTATAATGAATCAGATCGGATAACTCGGCATTCTCCCCGGAATTAGAGAGCATCAACACCACGTCCTGATCGGTAATCATGCCCATATCACCATGACTGGCCTCGCCGGGATGCACAAAATAAGACGGCGTACCCGTTGAAGCCATCGTTGATGCAATCTTGCGTGCCACATGCCCGCTTTTACCAATCCCGGCCACGATAAGCCGCCCGGTCATATGCGCTTCGGATTTCATCCTGTTAATCGCTTCAACAGCTTTTGAGAAATCCACATCAATCGTCCCGGCCAGTGTTTTAAGCGCCTCCCCTTCCGCAGTTAAAACACGCACAGCACGCTGTATATCCAATTCGCTATTATCGCTTGTTGCTTTCATTGCTTGATTAGTATCTAAACCCATAGCTTTGATCTTAGACATTTTATTACTCTTAAATCATTGTTTAGCAGATGCTTAATGCTCAAAAATATCGCCGGACGAACCAACCAGATCCAGCTTTGCCCGCGTATCCAGAAAGCCAAAACAACCCTGCGCAATTTCCATTCTTCCCTCACGCTCAAGCATCGCATCCAGATGTATTTTGATCTTGTGGAGATAATACACATCGCTGGCCGCGTAATTGAGCTGCTCAGTACTAAGCTCGGCAGCACCCCAGTCAGATGACTGATACTGTTTGTTAAGATCCATGCCTAAAAGATCACGGCACAAAGAGCGTAAACTATGCTTGTCAGTATAGGTTCGCGCCAATTTTGAAGCAATCTTTGTACAATAGACATTAGGACAATCCACACCGAGCGAACGCGCCAGCATCGCCACATCAAAGCGTGCAAAATGAAATATCTTCATAATATCGGGATCACTGACCAGCTTTTTCAAATTCGGAGCATTATACGAAGGGTCGAGCATTTGTACCAGATGCGCTGTACCATCACCGCTGGATAGCTGAATTAGACATAACCTGTCACGATGAAAATTAAGCCCCATCGTCTCGGTATCAATAGCAACGATCTTCCCTAAATTAAGATTATCAGGTAAATCATTTTTGTGTAGTATAA
>JAGLKL010000128.1 GCA_023141075.1 Alphaproteobacteria bacterium | reverse complement strand
AGTCCGCCGGTGCTCATATCCCCGCTTTGCACCAGATACATCCCGGCCAATACCAGAAACACGCTGGCACTTTGCTGGAAAAAAATGGACGCATTGACTGCCAAGGATGATAAAAATCGTGACTTTTGGGCATAACGCGTGTCCTCATTCATGACCGTAGTATATCTTTTGCGCAAACGCCCATCAGCCAAGCCGGACTTGATTGTCTCTAACATATTTATGGTTTCCACCAAAATGCCGTGGCGACTTTGTCCCAAACGCTGTGCTTTTAAGGCGCAATTCTTAAGAGAGAACTGAATAATAAAGCTAATTATGCAAGCCACTCCTATCAGTCCGACCAGAATAAACGCTATAGCGCCACCCAACTGATAAACAAAAAACAGGAACAAAATTGTAAAAGGCACATCGACCAGAGAAGTTATCGTGGCAGAAGTAAAAAACTCACGCACAGAGTCAAAATCCCTTAAAATATTGGCAAATGCACCGCTGGAAGGCGGACGTTGCTCCAGCTTCATATTAAGAACATGGTCGTAAATCTTGCGTGCAGCCAATAAATCCGTCCTACGTCCGGCAAAATCAACCAGATAGCCGCGCGAGGTGCGGAATATAAAATCGAAGATGAAAGCTACCAGAGCGCCTAAACCCAATGCCCAGCCGGTTTCAGTTGCGTTATTGGGAATCACACGGTCATAGACATTCATAATGAATAGCGGGCTGACCAGTGCAAACAAGTTGATGAACACGGAGGCCAGAATCACTGCGCCATAAATTGAACGGCTTTGCTTGACTATCGACCAGAACCAGTTCCCATCTGTATTTTCCGGTTCAACGGCATTATTCTGCCCGGCAGGACTTACGAACGTGGCTTTTTCACGCACGTAAATGGCATATCCTGCAAAGTCCTTTTCCAGATCACGCTTGAGCACAAGACGTTTACGTCCGACTTTTGGATCAAAGATTGTCTCTTCTTTGTTTTTATCATCCGAGCTTAAAAGTACGCAGGGGCTAGGCGCTTTGCCCATAAAAATAACGCAAGGCATAAGTCCTTCGCTAATTTCATCAATCCCTGATTTATTGAAAATTTCAGCCTTATAACCGGCTCGCTCAGCAGCCTCGCAAAACAAATTCGGCCCCATGCCTTTGCCGTCGTAAGCCAATCCGGCAATGAGTGTTTGTGGTGATTTGGGATCGCCTTTTGCCTTGGTAATATAGGCAAGGCAATCGAGCAACAAATCGCCGCTCCCGACTTTCCTTTCCATTGTTTTTTCCTGCGCTGCCACTCTAACTTTCCTCATATATTTTCTTATTCCGTTTTACGCTGCTTTCCTGCAGCCGGAAGTGATTCGGCTAAAATTACATCTATTAACTCACCTCGAGCAGCCAGTACGCTGTATTGCGCCGATAACAAATTGAATATGTTATCGTTCTTTTCCAACTCGGCCTTAAAGAGCTGGCTTTGCGCTCGCATCAAATCCAGAAGGTTTATGCGTGCCCCTTTAAACTGGCTTTGATATGTGCTCATTAGTTTTTTATTCAGCTCAACACGCTCGATAGATAATTTGCTTTTACGCCAAAATGTTAGATAGCGTGCGTATGCTTCACGGATTTCCCGCTCGATTTTGCGTTTTATCTCTTTTGTTTTATGAGTCGCTTCATGATATTCGGAGCGTTTTCTCCTGATTGCTGAAACCTCTTTGCCGCCTGTTGAAAATGCCCAGTTCATCTTTAAAACAGCGCGGCTGTCCTGACTCTCACCGCCGATAACGTCTTTTTTATCTGCTTTATAGTGCGAAATCTCTCCACTCAAATCCGGGTATAACCGGCCTTCCTCAGCTTCCACATCGTACCTAGCAGCATCGGATTGCAGATATGCTGCGCGCACCTGCGGGTGGTTAGCTTTGGCTTGGGCAATCACTTTATCAAGATCCTTTTCAACCAGTTCACGCATGCTTTCGGGAATAATCATTTTATCGGGAACGTGTCTGCCGACAGCTTGAGTATAACCGGCCTCAGCGACAATCAGCCTTCCCTCATAATCGGCACGCAATGAATCGATGACCATGGCAACATCACGTGCCTGTTGGAGTTTTGATTCATCACTTATGCCGTTTGCGGCCATATCTTTAATCCGTTCCCGATAATCTTCGAGCTCTTTGCTTTGCTCGTCGAGAAGCTGGAGAGCGCTACGCAGGCGCAGGATATCAATATAATTTTGTACGACCTCGGAAGCAATTTTCCTCTGCGTATCAAGAATATTGAAATGGTGCGATTGTTCACGTGCCTGAGCGGCTTCAGATTTATGACTTGTTTCCATGGCATCATAAAGCATCTGGCGCACCGCTATATTGCTTTCTCCATAGCCGGAATATGACGCACCGCGCGTTACACTTAAACCACGGCTTGTCGCGTTGTCCTGATAAATACGGCCAGCCGTCACACTGGCAGTCAATTCCGGGAAATAATGCGAACGAATTTCCACTATTTCGTGACGGGCTGCTTCTTCAGAGGCTCGTGCGCCTTCTATTTTCGGATGATTCTCCAGAGCATAAAGCACTGTTTCCTGCAATGACTGTGCCTTCGCTGACATCGCACCAGCTACAGAGACAAGCAAGATCCATAAAGAAAAAACAATATGTGCTTTTACAGTTTTTTCACGCAAACGCATAGAAAACCAAATAGCTTGAATAAAAACATAACAGAAATCCCGTGACAAGAAATCACAAAGATGAGATGAAATATGGAGTAAAAACAACTAGTATAGAAGATTGAGTCATCCCACATAACCTGATTTATAATAGGGAAAATCCTGCTTTTTTTCAAGTGTTTATACATATTTACTTAAATAACTATGATTGTTGAAAACAAAAGCTAATATCGCTCTTCACAATTACTCAGAAATGTTGCATTGTGTGAGGCGTTTTATACACAAAAATTAAAGGGGATCAATGATCGTGGGCATTCAACTGGCTATCCCGAAAGAGACGAAAAACAACGAAAAACGCGTTGCCGCATCGCCGGAAACCGTGAAAAAATATGTTGCAAATAGTGTAAATGTAACCGTGCAAAGCGGTGCCGGTGAAAACGCAGCATTTACTGATAGTGCTTATAAAGAGGTTGGAGCAAAAATCGCTAAGTCCTATAGCGACACTGTCAAAGGGGCTAACGTGATCTTGAAGGTGCAAGCGCCTGATGCAAATGAATTAAAGGATATCGCCAAGGGCACGTTGCTCGTATCGATGCTAGCGCCTTTTGCCAATAAAGATATCCTTAAAGATTGCTCGGAAGCTGGAATTGACACGTTTTCCATGGAATTCGTGCCGCGTATTTCCCGTGCACAAAGCATGGATGTGCTCTCTTCTCAGTCTAACCTTGCCGGATATAAGTCTGTTTTGGATGCGAGCGAATATTATCCACATGCCATGCCAATGATGATGACCGCAGCGGGCACTGTGCCTCCTGCTAAAGTTTTTGTGATGGGTGCAGGTGTAGCCGGTTTGCAGGCTATTGCTACGGCACGACGTTTGGGCGCGATTGTCTCAGCCACAGATGTTCGCCCGGCAGCCAAAGAGCAAGTCGAATCTTTGGGGGCAAGATTTATTGCTGTCGAGGATGAAGAGTTTAAACAAGCTGAAACCGCCGGCGGTTACGCAAAAGAAATGTCGGCTGAATATAAAAAGAAACAAGCTGAACTCGTCGAGAAGCATATTGCCAATCAAGATATTGTTATTACTACAGCTCTTATCCCGGGACGCCCGGCTCCAAAACTGATTAGCGCGAATATGGTTGTATCCATGAAACCGGGCTCGGTGATTGTCGATCTGGCCGTGGAGGCCGGTGGTAACTGCGAAGTTGCAAAACCCGGCGAAATTGTGGTCAAGAACGGTGTGACAATTATCGGCCATCTTAATGTCCCCAGCCGCCTAGCAGCGGATTCTTCTGCGCTTTATGCAAAAAACCTTCTGGCATTGATGAATTTGATTATCGATAAAGAAAGCAAGGAATTGAATATCGACTGGAACGATGAAATCATTCAGGGCGTATGCATGACACACGATGGAAAAATTATTCATCCGGCTTTTGGCGGCAAAGCTCCTGCAAAGAAGAAAAAGGAAGAAAAAGAGCCTAAAAAAAAGATAGCGGCTGAGAAAAAGAAAGAAGACAAGGCAAAAAAAGAGGCAAAGCCTAAACCCAAAGCCAAGTCTGCAAAGAAGTAATGTAAAGGAAGTGAAACCCTATGTCTGAAAATCAACAAACATTTCAGGAAAGCCTGTCAATTCTGGCCGAGCAGCTAAAAGCTCAGGCTGAGCAAATTACCGAAATAGCTGCACAATCAAACGCAGCTATAGCGCCGCATGAGCCGTTTATCATTACAGGGCTGACTGTCTTCATCTTAGCCTGTTTCGTAGGTTATCACGTTGTGTGGCGAGTAACACCGGCGTTACACTCGCCATTGATGGGAATCACCAATGC
>JAGLKL010000127.1 GCA_023141075.1 Alphaproteobacteria bacterium | reverse complement strand
TATTCTTAAGTGGAACTACTATAACTAGTCAACTACAGGTTCACTAGCTACAGCTCTAAAATCAATAACACCAAGACCATCCGGAAACAGATTAGATATAATCGGTGTAATCGTGTACCCCCCCTGTATTTCAACAAATGAAATGCCATATTCGGTATAAGAAGAACTGGATACTTGTAAAGGTGTTGAAGATATTGCCAAAGAATCAATCTTTTCCTCAGCATAGATCGCATATTCTTCCGTTGAAAGATCAGAATTAATAGAAGCATAACGACTGGTTTCTTCTATCACAAACTGAACTGTATTCATGGTCCATATGATACGCCCAGCTTCAATTACACCAAAAATTAGCAACATACTCGGGATAGCAATTAACGCAAATTCCACGGCAAGAGCGCCCTTTTCATTCCGGCGGTAAAATTTTAAGAGCTGATATATCTTTGCTAACATCTAATCTACCCTCACACGCGCCATTCTTTGCATTGAAATACCGTCCATTACACCGGGATAAGGAAAGAACGGGTTAAAAGTCCCTGTAGCAGTTACCTTTATGTAGCGACGCTGATAATCATCCGAAGAACAAGTTGAAGGGCATTCCTGCTCCTCACCATCAGAACATTCACAGCTAAATTCAGATGATAGCACTATTCCTGTTCCTTTCCCTTGATATCCTTCTTCAAAGACATATTGTACATTGGCATCATCAGCAGTTTGAGCAACATAATTAGCCGCCATTTGTACAGAATTTTGCAGCTTCATACGCTCAATAATATACATCCCGACGTCTATCGTTGCGACAAGCATAAACACAAAAACCGGAGCCAGCATTGAAAATTCAACGGCAGCAATCCCAGATTCACTCTTATCATATCTGTTTAAATAGAACATTTTATTGCCCAGCTATTTCGTTTATTTATACCATGCAAAAAACAACATCGACAGATTGCACACCAGTTTAGCGAATTAAATGAACGCTCGGATTACCAACATCCTCAATAGCCTTCCCAGAGCAATTATTAGCGATAAGCGGCGTTCCCGAAAATGTCACAGTATGCGCAATCAGTTTCGTACAGGGGTTAGCCATACCGGAAAAATTAGCATCCCCGCCAAACCATAACCCTTGTGAAGGGAAATACGCCACACCATCAAGGATAATATTGCTTGTCCCTACAATTTTGTTTTGGAGATTTGACTTTTGAGGAGCATCCCTATCTTGAAAGAACACCACACCTTCAAAGTCTTCCCCTGCTAAAGGAGCAGAAAAATACACACTACGACCACCAGAAATATCGACCTGCGCATAATCTGTGCCACTCCCCGTTAGAATGAAAGTCACCCCCTCACCGTACAAAGTTCCGCCACCGGTCACTTTAAAGTTACCACCGTCAATGATATATGTACCTGGTTCGAAGGTAACATCACCGATTCCGGAAATACTCATTCCCCCACAGTAAACACCGGGACTTAACGTAGCCGAAGATGAAATACTCATTGCTTTTGGTTTGCCACTACCGCAAGAACTGTAGCTCGGTATTTCCAAATCCTCATAAGGATCTTCAAGAGCTGCTACATTTGTTTTTAAGAGATTATAATTAAATTCAACTGATCCTCCGACTTCATATCCCCCACTGATACGTACTGTTCCGACATCAACTTCTACACTACCCAACAAGGATAGCGCTTTATCATCTGTAGAATTAATGGCCAAACCACAATCAGGAGCAATAAACTCAGCACTACCTAGTATCGAAACCGCAGAAGAATCCTCTTCACTAAGGCTTAAAACACAAAATTTACCGTTAAAATCAGAAACATGGACATCTGCATCTGCGGTTACCCCAACAGGGTCTTTAAAAAGAATTCGTGAGAAATATGCATTTGAATCTTGAGAAACCGTTGCTCTAACAACAATCCCATCGTCGGTTTGTTCTATTATTTCTATAGTCAAATCACCGTTTGCGCTTTCATCATAACCATTCCTTTGCGCCTCTCTTATTGCCGAAGTTAGCATGTGCTCAGAACTTTCTTTTGCGATTTCCCAACCTGCGGCTAATGCCGCACTATCCGCAGAAAGCTGCAAGTTACGCTTATGCACCATCCATAAACTCACATCAGTGCCAAGCCCAACAACCCCCAAAACAACCGGAAGCACCAGAGCCACGATTGGAGCAATAGCTCCACTTTTCTTCACAAGAAAACTAGTCAGCAATGACGGCGATAGTATTAATTTCTTTAAAGTAACCATAACCTAATTCCAATACAAAAATTATTTTTATGACACAGCATGTGCGAAAAAGCGCTTAAAACACTATATTTTCCATGGTACCAAATAAGAATTTCTTAAGGCTTAATTATTTATACAATTTTACACAAAACTATTTATCCGATATAGAATAACCAAACTTTTACAGTGATCTACGGTCAACAACATCGCCCCATTGGTTTTTGAGTTCTTTTTGCCGTTTTTTTATCGCCTCCATACGCTTAATTCCCCTTTGATACAAAAACGAAGAAACAATCCCCGTGACGACCCAGTTAATCATGTAGCCAAACGCCGCCGCCATATACATAATGGACACGTAACGCGTATTGGTTATGATATCCATGCTCGCTGAAAAATCATTGCCCGAAGACCAAAGTTTAAATACAAAAGGAATACATCCTGCCAAATTCATGGCAGTAACCGTGGAAACTTTTGCCCCGGAAACACGCACAGAAACCACAAAGGCGACAATACTGGGCAACATCCCGACCAAAAGCAGCATAGAGGTTGGCAGAAAAATAACTGCCGCCACAATAACAAAAGCCATCCACAAACGAGCCTTTAGCCCCACCGATTTCTTTTTTTTCCGAGCCGGAGCTTTTTCTTTATCCTTTGTTTCTTTTTTCTCTTTTGCCATTTTTAACCTATTAAAATATCCGGTATCCAGACATAAAAGCAAACACACTCATAACCGTAATAACCATGGCAATAATCCAGGATATTAAAGACGCTACCTCCTGCCCGTTCGCCACGCCATAAGTATTCTTATCAGCCAATCCCCGATTATATTGATCATACTCATGCTGCAAAAACTTGTACTCTCTCTTGGCCAACTGAAAAGCCTTACTATCACGCTGGCGTACCACGTGGTTATCGATTAACGACGACATCCCAATCAGATTGCCTTTTTTCGCCTCCTTTTTGACCTCATCGATGATCTGATCACGAAGTTTAATATTATTATAGACTGTGTATACACCTGACAAAGAATCCGCAAAAACCCTTGCCATCGCAGGAAGAGACTTGATTTTTGCTTTTTTCTGCAACATTGCCAGAAAACGCAAATTCCCTGCAATCTGGCTATCCTTATCAGACTGGTTAAGATCATACGTAACTCGCTCAATCAGCCTGCTTTCATTGATAGAAAAAAAAGCGGTGCTATGCTGATCCATAAATATAGCAATTTGCCCACCCTGAGCAGCCAAATCCTCGAAACTCCTTAAACATGATCCTGCTCCATGAACAAAATAGTTTTTCAAACTAGGACTAAAGCAAGGCGCTATAGGGCATAATTGGTATACACATTTCTCAATATTGCCGCGCCTTTTCTGTCTGAGAATTGTCCGGCACACATCAAAACTTTTTATCAGGCTCAAAATTTCATTTTGCGAGATGGTCTTCATACTGGCCGCTAAATCAAGGACATTCTGCTGCATGGCATCCTCAAATACTGATAAATCGCCCCCTTCATAACAGGTACGCGCCATTAGCCCACCGATCCCGTCATAGGTAAACACTCTGTCGTTAAAAAATATGGGCAACATGGGATTAAGCGCCAGAACAATATGCGTCACAATCCCTCCGGACTTATCTTTGTCCGAAACCATAGCACTACTGCACTCTATTACCCTTAAATAGTTTTCATTCAATTCTTTATCGTTGAAAGCTTTTTCGACCCACCGTGCCAACTCACCATTCTCAGCAATTTTGAGAGCCTCAGTAACATTCTCAGCCAGAGCCAACGCCAAAGAATCCGGGAATAAATACTTTTTTCCGCAAAAGACAAGTGATCTGCTTGCTTTCTTGCGACGTTGCAATGCCGGCGGAGTCATACGAGTTCCATCCAGCCATAAAAAAATCTCCTCGACAGTCCAACGTTGTGAGGAGTCATCATGCAGCAAGCCGCGTAATAATTCAATATATCTGATTTGAAACCGCTCCGAGCCAACGATAGCCGCATAACTGCCAACATCTATTTTACGCTGCAAAATAACACGGTCACTCAGCCCCTCAAACTCATCATTTTTGCGCAAAATCATCGCTATGCTGACACCAAACGCATAAATATCATCAGCCATAGTACCGTTTCCACGACCATAAGGTTCAGCCGCAGATTTCTCAACCGACATGTATATAGCCGGCTGAGCACTATGCGGAAAAACAGATAAACAATCCCCTAAAATGATCGGCTTACCCTTGTTCCGCCTGCTGAAAAAAATGTTATCCGCACGGATCGAGCCGTGAGAAAAATTCCTGTCTG
>JAGLKL010000126.1 GCA_023141075.1 Alphaproteobacteria bacterium | reverse complement strand
CAAAAACTATCTGCCGCGCCTCAGGCTCCTAAAACCCCGGAAGAATATCTTATCAACTGCGATCACGGTATGTTTCAGCCTGACATAGAGGTAAACAGACGATTGTATGAAAAGGGCTTTAATCCCGATCAGGCTCAGGCTGTTTATGATCTGGCTGCCGAACGCATGATGCCGATGCTCAAGGACGTGGTCGCCGAATTCCGCGCCGAGCGTGAAGTGGAAAAACTCACCAACCATTTCGGCGGCTCCGAACAATGGCGCGAGTTATCCCGTCAACTCTTAAGCTTCGGTAAGAAAAACCTTCCATCCGATGTGCTTGATAATTTGTCCAGTTCCTATGAAGGAGTCTTAGCACTATACCGTATGATGAAATCCGGTGCAGAGCCGAAAATGGCCGGTCGCCGTACTTCAGCAGTGCAGGGAGGCTTAGGCGAAGCAGAGCTTTCTTCCATGATGCGCGACCCTAAATACTGGCGTGATCGTGACCCGGCCTATGTTGCAAAAGTCACGCAAGGTTTTGAGAGTTTGTATGGGCAGTAGAAAACCTACTCGCGTCATTGCCTCGTTTTTATCAGCTTTATTCCCCCTATTTAGTGCACAAACAGTACACAAAGATTATAGGGGGATTATGAGTTAATCAAGAACATATAAAATTTGTGTTACACATCTTAATCCTTGACCTATGTTTTCTAAATTATTGCAAAAATTAGCTTACAGATATAAAAAATTAACTTACAGATATATAAATTGTGCTAGAATTTAGTGACGCTTTGCTATTTAAGCGAGTGAGGAGAGATGTTATGAGCAGTGTTTTTGATGCAGCAAAGTTTATTTTAAAAGAAACGAACGCAATAACTGCAATGAAATTGCAGAAGCTTTGTTATTATGCTCAGGCGTGGTCTCTTGTCTGGGATGATGCCCCTTTATTTAATGATAAGATTGAAGCATGGGCAAACGGACCGGTAATTCCCACTTTGTACGATCAGCATAGAGGTCAATATGCGATCTCTGATTTAAATTGTGGAGATGAAAATAATCTTACACCTGAACAAAAAGAAACGATTAAAAAGGTAATAGAATTTTACGGGAATTATAATTCTCAGCAGCTTAGTGATTTAACTCATGAAGAAATGCCATGGAAAAGTGCCCGCAAGAAAATTCCTGACGGTGTAAGAAGCTCAAACGAAATACCACTGGCCTCTATGGCTGAATATTACGCAAGTCTGTAATTTTACGATGGCTAAGAAGAATCGTAGAAAAAGACAGCCCAAGATTAATAAGAGAATCAAGGCATTACTTCCGAATAAGGAACCAAGAATACCTCCTGCCGATCTTGATAGATATCAGACAGAAATGCCTGTGTGGCAAATAGGCCGTATTGATGATGGAGGAAGGTGGGGGTGGCGCACTATTGGGAAGGGACGCTGGGAAAAAGAAATTTTACCTAAATTGCGTAATTTTGAAACTATGACTTGGGCAGAAATAGAAAATGCTAGTGGTGGTCGTAAACGAGGCAGCAATAATCATTTCATTAATGTAAACACAATAATCAAAGATGCTAAAGAACGGCTTAGTGATTTACAAATGGATGATATAGATCAGCTCTTTTCTTTAAGATTAGCAGGGAAGACCAGATTATATGGCAAGAGAATAGGCCGGGTTTTTCAGATTATGTGGTTTGATTTTAATCACGAAATATGTCCATCCAAAAAACGAAACACATAAAAAACTACCGCTACAAACTGCTCATAGGGAGTGCAAACATCAAATTTGTGACTCAACAAAACGTTGTGAGACATAATCGTCAACAACTTTTTGGAAGTTTGTCTGGATGGCATGTGATAAATGCTCAAATTGCAGGGCGATTTTGCCCGGCGCTTTGCGAACGACTTTGGCCTTGTGATCGATTTCCATAATCTTATCACGAAGTTTGAATTTGAGTGTGAACACACAGTCTTGCCCGATACCGAATAAACGTTCATCGGCCGCAATCAGCATACCCCCTTTGCTCCAGTTTTCAACCGGATGCATCTGACCGTTAACAACACCTACACAGCGATCATCACTACGGCGGGGATGTTCCCGATTCGTCTTTGAAGAAGCAGCATCTTCCTCCAGATCCAAAGCAGATATGAACTTATTAAACATGTTTTTTTTCATTTTCAATTATTATACACTCGAATCGAGATTATTATATATTCTTGTCTAAAATAAGGCGCAATCTGGTAAACCCTAAAAAAATCCACAGGAAACAGTAGGTTGTACTAGAGCCTGACCCTAAAAATCAAAAAGCAAAATATTTTCCTTGACAATGCTAGGATTATATTCATATGATGATCTCATCAACACCACGATTCTGCTCAACTTGCACCGAGTTTTTTTAATGCAGCGGTAGTTATAAACATACTTCCGTATTTGAAGGCAATAAAATAATGTGCAAGGTCTTATTTTTCTGAAGAGTTATCAAGAATAGTGTTGATTTTAAAGAATTCCCCCGCTTTGGATAACACGAGCCACGTGCCCTAAAAGCGGGGTTTTTTATTTGCCGCACGAAACCCGGCCTTTTAACTACAACTACCTAAAAGACAACCGCGTGCCCGGCTCTTTATGAACCCCCAAAATTATGAGGTTTACCAATGTCTACTACGATAGATCAGGCCTTTATCAAGCAGTTCGAACGTGAAGTGCACGAGGCCTACCAACGTCAGGGATCAAAACTGCGCAATACAGTGCGTACGATCTCCAATGTTAACGGCTCTTCTACCATCTTCCAGAAAGTCGGCAAAGGCACAGCCAGCACCAAATCCACACATGGAATGGTGCCGGTAATGAATCTGGATCACTCTAATATAGAAGTGGCCTTAAGTGATTACTATGCCGGTGACTGGGTTGATCGCCTAGATGAGCTCAAAACCAATATCGATGAGCGTCAGGTTATAGCAAATGCCGGTGCACATGCGCTGGGTCGCAAAACCGATGAGCTGATTATCGGCTCACTTGAAGACGCGTCTTCCCAAACAATCGCAGATGGAAACACCGGTTTGACCAAGGACAAAATCCTCGAAGCTTTCGAGACCTTTGGCGAAAACGACGTCCCAGATGACGGCCAGCGTTATTGCATCGTCGGCTGGAAGCAATGGAGCGATATGCTGGAAATAGACGAGTTTGTCAATGCCGATTATATCGGTACCGATGCCTTGCCGTTTGCCACCATCACACAAGCCAAAATGTTCTTGGGAACTATCTTTATCCCGCATTCAGGTCTGCCTGTTGATGTAGACGATATCCGCTCATGTTTCTACTACCACAAAACGGCAGTGGGCCATGCGGCTGCAAGCGATATACAGACGGATATCTCTTGGCATGGAGATCGCGCCGCCCACTTTGTCAATAACATGATGAGTCAAGGCGCAGGTCTAATCGATGAGTCGGGAATTGTTGTCATTAATTGCGACGAAACTCCAGATTAGAGCTTTGATTGTTTAGGTTGGATCTGCGTTACTGCGGCGCTTACGTATTATTCATACGCTGCGCTTCTTGTGCCTAGTCCAGCCTAAACCCTCTTTGCTCTAAATATGAAACTTAATACATAACCAAACAACTTATATTTTAGGAGATAAATCATGGCTTTTACAGCATCTGATTTAAGCGTACTTGCCTACGCAAATAACTTCACATTGTGGCACTACACGACCGTTGACGCCAGCGTCGCCACAGCCGGTTACTTTAATTCGGTAACCGGTATGCTCAATGTGAATGATCTAATCATCGCCAATATCGATACAGATGGCACGCCTGATACCACATTTTATGTGGTGACGGCCAATGACGGCAGCAGCGTTACAATAACAGCTTACACATAATAGCTGTTATTACCCCCGAACGTTGCATTCTAAAAGCGCTCTGTTTCCTCCTCACTTGCACGATAGAACAGCGCGTCTTTTAGTTGCCTTGCTCATAAAAACAGCCAAAGTATCGATTTACGCGCAGCCGCGCTCCTTTTCATCACATGGTTCTCACTCCCCATGCAGAAAGGGGCGCGGCTGTTGCTATCAACAACTAAAATATATAGAAATAACAAATGATAGGTTTTGACCCTAATTCAGAATCAAAAAACAATCGATCCGCTCTAAAAATATTGCCGGGGAAAATATTGTTGGGCGTAATTCTTGTCCTTTGTATTCTATTTGGAGGATACACATTTACGCTCTGGGTTGCTTTGGATTATAGCCCGAATTTCTGGCAAATTGATCACTGCCTTGATCGTGGGGGTGTATGGGATGATACAGATTTAGTATGTATCGATAAATAAAGTAATTTCCAAAATACCGGAACAAAAGACGCCTCCGCTTATGCGGAGTTTTTTTATTCATTTTTTTTAAGGAGACCTCACCATGGCTTTATCAGATATCGGCCTGTGTTCCCGCGCCCTCATAAAAATCGGCGCAAGTCCCATCAGTTCTTTCGAAGAGGGCACAGCTCAAAGCGAAATCGCCGGAGCTTTATACGAACAAGTGCGCGATAGC
>JAGLKL010000125.1 GCA_023141075.1 Alphaproteobacteria bacterium | reverse complement strand
CCTGCGAGCCAAAAAATCGATCCTTCACCTGTAAATTTAAACAGAATTGTACATAATTAATAGATCCTGACCCTAGAATAAATCCGCCACTCAAATAGTTCAAGTGCGCTTTTATAAAAGAAAGCTATACATATGAGCGGTCGGTAGCTAAGGTTTTTTCTTAAGGAGTAAAGCGTAACCGTGATTCCAAAACCGATATTTTCCTTGGCCATACTCGCTTTAGCCTTCTTTCTCAGCGGCTGTGGCGGATCTTCTTTACCAAGAAAACAGGCGAATAAAGGCCCTCTTTTGCCGATGGGACATGAACAAATTTTGCCGTCTTTGGATTCCGGTGATGTAAAATCTGCTATGTACGCTTATTTTGAGCAGGTTAACGCGCCGACTTTTTCTCAATATGATTTTGTGAGAATAGATTTAAACGGTGACCACCTTAAAGAAGCCTTGGTTTACGTGGCAATTCCTTATGGAAGATGGTGTGATACGCGTGGCTGCAGCCTGATTATTTTACGGGCGCATTTGAACGGTTTTTCCCTTATAGGGCGCTTTGAAGGCGTACGCACTCCTTTTTATGTCAGTAAAAAAACGTCTGGTGGCTGGCATGATATTGCATTTGAGTCAAATGGCCAGCTTTATGAGGAAGCTGGAACATATATATTACGTTTTGACGGAAAAGGCTACAGCCGCCCTTTAGAGCCTCCGTACGTGTTTTCGCGAGAGCTTGCAAAAACAATCCTCTTGCCTTAATTTATCTTCCGAGAAAACGTCTTTTGAATGCTAAAATCATGTTCATGACTCCTGATCTTTTCTGGGGGTAAGGCTGTAAGTCTTCTGCACCGGGATCTTCTTCAAGTTCCAAAGTGATTTTGCCGATAAGCTCATCCACCGTGGTACCGCTAATATGTTGTTTATAAAGCTCGATCATGGCGCTTTGTTCTTCGGGGGCAAACTCCCCGTCAACCCAGACGATCTCACGGGCAAATTCAAAAAACTTTATCCGATCTTCGGGACTGGTTATGCCGGTGAACATGGCCGTAAAGCTTTTGGCGTTAACAATGTCGTCTTTAAGTATCTTTGTCTGTTCATCAGTAAACTCAACATCATCGAGTATTCCAGCCATAAAAGTAACCTCTTCTTCTGTGACTACATTATCAGCGTGCGCGACCGCAAACAGCGTGCGCCACATGTAAAACTCGCTTTCGTTCACAGAACCTGTCATTACTCATTTCCTCTATTTTGGCCATGTTCCCCCGTAGCATTTGAACAAGTTTTGGAAGGTTATGCAAGCATAAGGGTGATCTTGTTTTGTTCTTGGTTATGTCGGGACTGAAATTGCCTTTTTACTCTCGAATCTACAATATTTAGATTGCTTAGCTCACAGCTTCTTGATAAAAAATGTGGATTATGAGCAAAAAAGAATTACATATTATCGGTGCCGGGCTGGCTGGCAGTGAGGCAGCTTGGCAAGCTGCCAATATGGGTGTAAATGTCGTTATCCACGAAATGCGCCCAGATTTATCCACAGCCGCCCATCAGACTGATAAATGTGCGGAGCTGGTGTGCTCAAATTCGTTCCGCTCAGACGATTACAAGCATAATGCCGTGGGATTGCTCCATGAAGAGATGCGTAAACTTGATTCAATCATTATGCGCGGAGCCGATGCTACAGCCATACCTGCAGGAGGTGCGTTAGCGGTTGACGTGGAACACTTTTCCGACGCAATCGGCGATGCTTTAGAAGCGCACAAAGCCATTAAAATAGAACGCGGAGAGGTTAGTTCACTGACAGATCAGGGCTGGGATCATGTTATTGTTGCTACAGGGCCGCTTACTTCCGATGCACTGAGTGCAGAAATTCAGCGTTTAACCGGCGAGAACGCCTTATCCTTTTTTGATGCGATTGCCCCAATTGTGTACATGGATAGTATCAATATGGATACAGCATGGTTTCAATCGCGCTATAACAAAGCCGGTCCTGCGGGCACAGGAGAAGATTATTTAAACTGTGCGATGGACAAGGAACAATACGAAACGTTCATTCACGAATTGATTCATGCAAAATACGGAGATTTTAAAGAATGGGAAAAGGATACGCCCTACTTTGAAGGCTGTATGCCCATTGAAGTTATGGCCGCCCGAGGTATCGAAACTTTACGTTTCGGTCCGATGAAGCCGGTTGGCCTTGTTAACCCGCACAAAGATGAACCGCCATATGCCGTGGTGCAGTTGCGTCAAGATAATGCACTTGGAACGCTTTATAATCTGGTGGGCTTTCAGACAAAAATGAAATACGGGGAACAGGAACGCGTCTTTAGAATGATCCCCGGACTGGAAAACGCCGAATTCGCCCGACTGGGTGGAATGCACAGAAACATCTTTATCAATTCGCCAAAATTACTTGATCCACACTTGCGATTAAAGGCTTATCCACACATACGCTTTGCCGGACAACTCACAGGATGTGAAGGCTATGTTGAGAGTGCTTCTATCGGTTTACTGGCTGGCCGATTCGCGGCTGCAGAAATACTGGGTAAAAAAGACTATCCCTTGCCGCCTGAAACAACAGCACTCGGTGCTTTGCTAGGGCATGTCACCGGCGGAGCAAATGCAGAGACTTTTCAACCAATGAATATTAATTTTGGTCTTTTCCCCGTACCTAGCGATGACTATATGCGCCCTGTACAACCTAATGGTCGGCGAAAGAAACTTAAGGGAAAAGACAGGAAAAGGGTTTACACTGACATCGCTTGTAAGACCCTTAACAACTGGCTTGAAGGAGTGAATGATTATATGCCCGGTGATATAAAAACAGTCCCACAAAAGGAATTGGTCGTGTTATTGCACGGTATTTTGCGCCGCAATCTGGATATGAGCATGATAAACAGCAGATTCAAAAAAAGAGGGTATGCAACGCTGAACATCCTATATCCATCGCGAGAACAGCCCATAGAGGCGTTAAGCGATTTTGTTCACCAGAAAATAATTTCCTGTCCTGATTACTCACCTCAAAGCAAACTTAATTTTGTTACACATTCCATGGGAGGGCTGATCACACGTTATTATATTGCGCAGCAAAAGCCTGAGAACCTTGGGAAAGTTGTGATGCTTAGCCCACCAAATACCGGGAGTGAATTCGCAGACTGGCTTTCAGAAACGGAAGTCTTAGCCCCCCTTTTCAAGGCATTTTTCGGCCCTGCAGCTACGCAATTACGCACGGATTATACGCATATAGACACGCAAATTAATTATCCTTTGGGAATTATTGCCGGGAGCTTATCAATTAATCCTCTGGCACCGTGGGTACTTGAGGGTGAACATGACGGCATTGTACCTGTGGAGCGCACTAAAATTGAAGGAATGAGCGACCATATTGTGATCCCGACAACACACAGCTTTATGATGTTTAATAATGAGGTGATAGATCAGGCGCTTTATTTCTTTGAGCATGGCCGATTCGACCATCCCCAAGAGCCCTCCAATTCGCTTTAGCAAAAAACTGTCTATTCGATGGGAATACCTGGAAGATTCTTCCCTTCGCGCAAGGACAGGAAAGACTTTACCGAGACTACATTAGGCACTGAGATCAGGTCTTTTGTCAGAAATTCCTGATACGCATCCCAGTCTTTGGCAACGATCCTAAGCATAAAGTCGGCATCTCCCGTCAGAAGGTGTGCTTCCCTTATGATCGGAAATTTTGATAAATGGGCGTCAAATGCGTTTATACTTGCCTGATCCTGATTTTTTAGTGTTACCATTGCAAAGACATAAACGCCGTAACCCAGCTTGGAGGCGTTAATTTCAGCATGATAGCCTTTAATATACCCTTTTTCGGCTAATATCCGCACACGACGAAGACATGGTGGCGGTGATATTCCTACTGACTTAGAAAGATCAACATTGCTTATACGACCGTTTTCCTGCAGCTTATTTAGAATCTTTTTATCAATTAAATCAAGGCGTGATCGACTCATTTATTTTTTAACCTTACCCCTGCTCGCAATTACTATGCTCATTTACTATATTCGAGAAAGAAGATATAAAGTTGCTTCATTAAATTAGCAAGCCTTTATTTACTGAATACTGAAATAAAAATATGGAAAAACCTATGTATGAGGATAAAAGCAGCAGAAAATGCTGGGTTCTGACCGAAGGGCTGATCGGAACGGAGAATCAATGCGTGGGTGTGGCCAATGCACTTGGCATTCCTTATGAGGTTAAACGTATCGCTATCAAGGAGCCATGGAAAACCTTTTCTCCATATCTTGGATTTGAGGGATATAATAGTTTTTCCCCGGCGCTAGAGCCGCCTTGGCCGGATATCCTGATTGCCGGCGGGCGTAAAAGCATTGCCGCCTCACGCTATATTAAAAAAATGAGCGGAGGGACGACTTATAGCGTGCATATACAGGATCCCAGAATTTCGCCCAAACATTTTGATCTGGTGGCTGTGCCGCGTCACGATCTCTTGCGCAGAGAAAATGTAATCGTAACCAATGCAAGCCCGAATAAGATTACACCTGCTTTGCTGGAAAATGCCAAAACACAGTTTTCTTTCTTAGGGGAATATTC
>JAGLKL010000124.1 GCA_023141075.1 Alphaproteobacteria bacterium | reverse complement strand
TGGTGGTGCCGGGCATGATGATTATGGGTTTGATGCCTTCCATTTTTCCACGAATCGTGTGCTTGTGCGCTGTTTAAAGGTGCGAGGCAAAATGCTGATAACAGACTTGCCAGTGCTAGTGTTTTAATATGGTTTTTCATCTCGTATATGTCCCTTCTTTTTGTGTCATGTGCTCAGGCAATAGCTTTCCATATATAGTGTGAACGCTTTATGCCTTAAAAAATGCCTTTCGCATTCTTCATATCTTTTCATACGGTGTCTAAATGATTCGACCTTCGAAAAATGTACGAAATTGTTGGCGCTATATGAATAAACAGTTGTTGTATAACAAAATTTTCTCCTATTTTGCTCCGATCATTATAGTGCCATGTCCATTAATGTCCAATAATATGCCAGGCATTTCTGAATATTATGGGCGGAAATTGATGCCATAAAGTAGATTTGCTGCTTTTTATTGAGTGCAGGTATTTTAATAAACCTTCGAAAGTCGAATAATCGCAAAAGATGACAGTTTTTCGCATGTGTTTCATGTGTTTTAAGGCGCAGAATACGTGTATGTGCCATCATTTTGATGCAAATACCCCTTATTAGCCAATTTGTACAATATATATCAGGGTATAGCCGGGACAACCATATGAGCTCACTTAAAAAGTGAGTTTTGGAGGGTGGGGCGATTGTCGTTTTTAGGGTCATAAAAACCAAAAACCTTGAGCGTACGTGCACCTATTTTGCGCTTTTAGAGGCTTTTGTACGTGTGCTCCATGCAAGTACGGGTTATTGCTTACCTTATTTTATGGCGGGAAAACGTACTGAAAACCTTGCTCTGTGCACACACATTTTGTTAAATGTCATGGGTTTTTTGCTACTTGTGTCATTAAGGAGGCGTGTGTTGTGTAATAGATTTAGCCCATGCTAACATTGAATGCTTTGAAGAGTTTGGACGCAAGGAAAACCATGTGCGATTAACTTATTTTTAGGATATTTAGAGCGAATTATAGTGAAAATCTGGCTTGACCGGATAAAGTCATAGGATTAGGGTCTTTTAGCCTTGGATGAGTGCGGGTTAAGTATATAGATGTGCTTTGCGATTTTACGAGTAATTACTATTGGTTATGAAAATGTGCGAAACAACAAAAAAGATTGGGAAGAAAACAGACATGAAGCAAGATTATTCTTTGAAAGATGTTCATAAGATCTACCTTCGCCCGTTGCTTGATCTTGTTTTTGAAGCTGCGCAGGTACACCGGGTGCATCATAATCCGCAGGAGATGCAAATCTGTACACTTTTATCGGTGAAAACCGGTGGGTGCAGTGAGGATTGCGGATATTGTTCGCAAAGCATTCATAACGACGCCGAGCTTGATAAAGAACGATTAATGAAAGTCGATGACGTGCTGGAAGAAGCGCGTAAAGCCAAAGAAGCAGGTTCAACACGCTTTTGTATGGGTGCGGCTTGGCCTCGCGTTCTTGACGGGCGTGCGTTTGAGCGGGTTTTGGACATGGTCAAAGGTGTTACTGACATGGGGATGGAGGCGTGCTGTACGCTTGGTATGCTAACCAGAGAACAGGCGGAAAAGCTCAAAGAAGCGGGGTTGCAGACATATAATCATAATCTGGATACTAGCCGTGAATTCTATGACAAAGTCGTCACGACAAGAACTTATGATGATCGTCTTGAAACGATAAATTATCTGGCTGAAGTTGGAATTGACGTGTGTAGCGGTGGGATTTTGGGGCTTGGTGAGTCGCAAAAAGATAGGGTTTCCCTGCTTTATACTCTCTCAAAGCTTGATCCTCAGCCTGAATCCGTACCGATTAATATGTTGGTTCCTGTTGAAGGTACGCCTATGGAAGGTAATGAACCTCTTGATATTTTTGAGTGGATTCGCGCTATTGCGGTTGCTCGTATTTTAATGCCAAAATCAATGGTACGCTTGTCTGCCGGGCGTTTGACGATCTCTAAAGAAGCGCAGGCTATGGCGTTTCTGGCCGGGGCGAATTCGATATTTTCCGGTGAGAAGCTTTTGACTACATCCAATTCGGGAGATGCTTTTGATCAGGCATTACTGGAATCGCTTGGTATGATTCCGCGCAAGCCTTTTAAAGAAGAGCACCATCACCATGTTTGCACATGCAAGAAAAATACTGAGGCAGCTTAAAAAGCAGGGGCGTTATCGGTCACTCACTCTTCCTTGCGGGTTGGATCTAAGCTCTAATGATTATTTGGGGATGGCTAGTCATCCGATTTTACGTGAGGCGGCAATTGCTTACTTTAAAGAGGGGAATGCCGGTGCTTCCGGGTCTCGGCTTTTGCGTGGGCATACACAGAGACATCAAGAGCTGGAAGCCTTTTCTGCTGGGGTTTTTGGATGCGAACGTACGCTTTTCTTTGCCACCGGCTTTCAGGCCAATTATGCGCTTTTAACAACATTACCGGATCGTGGGGATGTGGTGTTATATGATGAATTTGCTCATGCCAGTATGCGTGATGGGCTGATGGCTTCCCGAGCCAAGAGTTTTAAGTTTTCCCATAATGATATGGACGCGCTGGAAGAGTTGCTTAAGCGTCAGCGTGATAAGGCTCGAAATATATGGATTTGCGCTGAGTCGGTCTATTCTATGGATGGCGATTTGGCTCCTTTATCAGTGCTTTATGAATTGGCTGAACGCTATGATGCCATGCTGATCATTGATGAGGCACACGCTACCGGCGTTTTTGGAGAGGGCGGGCGTGGTTTGGCGTATGGTGAAATTTGTAAAAATATGGGATATGAGCGCCTCATTACTCTTCATACATGTGGGAAGGCGATTGGTGTAGCCGGGGCTATAATTTGTGCTAATGGGGATATTATTGATTATATGATAAACACATCCCGGCCATTTATTTTTTCCACAGCCCCCATGCCTGTGCAAGCTGTGTTGGTGCATAAGTCCCTTGAGATTATTTTATCCACAGAGGGAGCGAAGCGGCGGGAAAAACTGCACGAAATATGTCGCTATACGCAACAGCTCTTAGGGGGGCATGGCGGTCATATCGTGCCCCTCATTTTGGGTGATGACATGAGATCGGTCGAGGTAGCCGGGCAACTCCAAAAACAGGGTTATGATATTCGTGCGATCCGTCCTCCGAGTGTTCCTCAAGGGACAGCTCGTCTCCGCTTGTCTTTAAGTGCTCACCTAAACCGGGAAAATATTGAGGGGTTTGCGGGGGCATATAAAAAGGCTGTTTCAAGGCAGGTTTGAGCAATAGATAAACATCTGTTATAAAACATAAAATCATTGTTTTGTATATTTCAAAACACATCGGTGTGTATATACGAATTTAAGTTTGTTTGTGAATCATATACGGCTTAGATTTGCCCCCACAGCTTGTAACTTATGGGTGTAGCCCTTATTATTTTTATCACCCCAAAATAGCATGGCCAAACACAAAAGCGACGAGTTATCATTTCGTATTTATCCACACAGGGCGCGGTCACGAACAAAATGATAGGTTTGGGAGCGGTGGCAAGAAAAACCCGGGGGATAAGTCTTTTGCAGGCCAAAAATGAAATGGGGAAAAAGTATGTGGATATCCTTGTGAAAACTTTTTCGGATTTGGGACGTTTTTGTTCCAAAAAGAGGTAAAGTTTTGACGGTATAAATTTGTGGGCAGGGTGTTAGTTTTGTGTGGGGATTTTTAGTAGCAGGTTAATAAGCATATGTACCGCTTACATAATCAAACATAATTGCGGTGAACCAAAAATAATGTTTAAGGGCGTGCGACTACACCCGCAAAGGCATCAATACATACAGGGCGCTTGGGTCGCTATTATCCTGTATAATGGTTGGACTGGCGGAGTCTGCCAGGGTTAGGCGGCAGCCCTCGCCTTCGATCTGTGAGGTGATATCCAGCAGATATTTTGCGTTAAAGCCTATTTCCATGTTTGTATCGCCGTTAACTTCAAGCTCTTCAGTTGCGCTACCGGATTCCGGTGAACTGGCAGACAGGATCATCTGTTTGCTCTGCAAAGTGATTTTCAAGGCTCGTGACTTGTCATCTGAAATGGTCGAAACACGGTCAATAGCGCGGGTAAAGACCTGTGGGTCTACTTCGACGATTTTGTCATTACCCTCAGGGATAACGCGTTGGTAATCCGGGAAAGTGCCATCGATTAACTTGGATGTCAGCACGACATGATCAAATGAAAAACGGATTTTGTTTTCCGAAAGGTTGATCTGGATGACATCAGCAGCATCTTCAATTAATTTGCGTAGCTCGATGACTGCCTTACGAGGAATAATTACGCCAGGTGCGCCGTTTGCACCTTCAGGCAAGGGCATTTCAAAGCGCGCTAGACGGTGTCCATCTGTGGAAACAGCGCGCAGAACCTTTACGCCTTCATTTTCGGCTTCGTGTACGTATATACCGTTTAAGTAATAGCGTGTTTCCTCGGTGCTCATAGCGAACTTAGTCCGGTCAATCAAAGCACGCAGATCCCCGGCAGGAATAGAAAATTCGGTCGGCAACTCTCCGGCTGAAATTTCCGGGAAATCTCCGGCAGGCAAGCAGCTCAGCTTGAATTTTGAGCGCCCTGAGCGCACGGTCATTTGCGTATTATC
>JAGLKL010000123.1 GCA_023141075.1 Alphaproteobacteria bacterium | reverse complement strand
GTAAATAATTCTCGGGGGTGCATTCGAACCTTTTCTCTGCTATATCCTAATACAGTAGTTTCACTTAAGAATAGCCGTAGCTACGGTGATGAAATTATGCACAGATAATCAAGAAAATTCCTCAAGCAAAATGTATTATTCTTAAGTAAAACTGCTATAATTAAAAATCTTTTTTCTTTGGGATGGTCGATATATGTTCTCCAAACTTTTTGGATTTATGTCCGCCGATATGGCGATTGATCTTGGAACCGCGAATACGCTGGTATATGTAAAAGACCAGGGGATTGTTCTTAACGAGCCCTCTGTCGTTGCGATATCTGTTGTCGGCGGCAAAAAACAGACACTGGCTGTAGGCAATGAGGCTAAACAGATGCTCGGGCGCACACCCGGAAGCATCGTTGCTACCCGTCCTTTGCGTGATGGTGTAATCGCTGATTTCGAAGTGACTGAGGCGATGATTAAACACTTCATCCGAAAAGTGCATAACCGCCGCACTTTTGTTTCACCTAAAATGATTATATGTGTGCCCTCCGGCTCCACAGCGGTTGAGCGTCGTGCTATTCAGGAATCCGCAGAAAGTGCCGGAGCCAGTGAAGTCGGCCTGATTGAAGAACCGATGGCCGCAGCGATAGGGGCAGGTCTTCCCGTGACCGAAGCTACTGGCTCTATGATAGTTGATATTGGTGGCGGTACGACTGAAGTGGCCGTGATCTCGCTTGGTGGCATTGTTTATGCGCGTTCGGTGCGTGTAGGTGGAGACAAAATGGATGAGGCGATTATTGCTTATGTTCGTCGCGTTCATAACCTGCTGGTTGGGGAGAGCACATCAGAGCGAATCAAAAAAGAGATTGGTTCAGCTTGTATACCCGGAGACGGGGAAGGACGTACTCTGGAAATTCGTGGCCGCGATTTAATGAATGGAGTACCCAAGGAAATCGTGATTACCGAGCGTCAGGTTGCCGAAGCTTTGGCAGAACCGGTAGGCCAGATTGTTGAAGGCGTAAAAGTGGCTCTTGAACACACTGCACCGGAACTTGCTGCGGATATTGTTGATCGCGGTATTGTTTTAACCGGTGGCGGGGCACTGCTCACCAACTTGGATTTTGTGCTGCGCCATGCAACAGGACTGGCCGTCACTTTGGCCGATGATCCGCTTTCTTGTGTTGCACTTGGAACCGGCCACGCTCTTGAGGCGGGTAAATCATTGCGCCACGTCCTGATCGGCACTTATTAATTTCAGTTATCTACGATAGCCCCTTAAAAATTCATTGGCTCAATTCTGTGCTATTCTTAAGTGAAACTACTATAAATGCTGCGTTTTGCGAATTGCGCATTGAACAAAGGCGCTTATCTCTTTAGTGTTACTGCTTAAAGAAAAATCGTGAAAGCTTAAGGTTGAGACACTATATGAAAATCAGAAGCAATGCGCGTCTGTTCCCTGTGCCATGGGCGGGGTCTTCTTTCACGACCGGCATATTGATGATCATTAGTGTTATCCTTATGGCTTTTTCCTCTTTTCGTCCCGGTGTTTTCGAAAGTGTGCGTGTCTCTACGGTCGATCTCTTTTCAATGCCTTTATACGTAATTAGTTATCCTTTCCAGAAAACCACATTAATACTGCATGACATTACAGGCTATGCACAAGTTCAGGCTAATAACCTGCGTCTGGAGAAGGAAAATCTCCTCTTGCGTCAATGGTATCAGACGGCGTTGCTGCTTGATTCGGAGAACCGCGCTCTGCGGGAGCTTTTGAATTTACGCATTGATCCAACATATAGGCACGTTGCTGCACGTATACTCGCCGATTCGGGCAATACTTACGTTAAAAGCATTCTTGTTGCAGTGGGTAAGCGAGATGGTATTAAAAAAGACGCGGCTGTCATGGCCGGGGAAGGGCTGATTGGCCGAGTGGTGGAAGTCAGTAATAAAACAGCTCGCGTTCTTTTGGTCAATGACATCAACTCACGCGTACCTGTTGTTGTGGAAGATACCGGCCAGCACGCAATTATGGCTGGTGCGAACGAGAATGACCCGCTCCTTATCCATCTGCCCAAAGACAGCGAAATATCGCAAGGCGCACGCATTATTACCTCGGGCTATGGAGGTGTATTTCCTCATGGTCTCCCGATAGGACGCATAAAGTTTGGCAAAGACGGGGAAATGAACGTCGTCTTGTTCTCGGATTTTTACAAACTCCAGATCGTCCGTGTGCTGCAAAAGTCCGTGGACTCAGAAAGAATCAGATAAGAAAGACTAATAATGCAATCATTTGCCGATCATTTTCCTGTATTTCTTCGCATGCTGATAGTTTACTTGTTGATGTTTTCGCTGTTTCTGCTCAACACAATTTCCTTCGATACGACCATTTCCGGCACGATTGATGTGCCTTTCATCATGATGATGCTTTATTACTGGTCAATTTACCGCCCGACGCTTATTCCGCCGATTCTGGTTTTTGCTATAGGTATTTGCTTCGATCTCTTAAGCGGTTTGCCGGTGGGCTTAAATGCCTTTATTTTCTTATTCTTGCGCCATATCATCGTATCACAACGCCTATTCCTGACCGGGCAGTCCTTCACAGTGATATGGATTGGGTTCATGATTGCCGGTTTTGCGGCTCTGTCTTTGCAATGGCTGCTTTTTGGTCTGACAGGGTTGCAATGGTTGGCAATAGACAAAGTTATTTTAACAAGTTTTGTCGCGATTTTGTTTTTCCCGCTCATAGCAGTGGTGCTGCATACTTCACATAAGGCTTTGCCCTATATTCAAGACCATTACAGCGCGGTGAGTTAGGTAGGTAGTGTAGCCATGTACCATGACGAGTATAGCGAAAAACTTTTTACCCGCCGAGCCTTTTTTATTGGTGGTTTGCAACTCCTTGGTCTTGTAATCCTTGGTGTACGGCTTGCATGGTTGCAAATCGCTCAGGGCAAACGCTATAAAATGCTCTCGGACAAAAACCGGATTAACATCAAAATCTTGCCGCCGCCAAGAGGCGAGATTGTTGATCGCTTTGGTGTGCCTTTGGCTGTAAACATCCAGATCTACCGTGTCCTGATTATCCCTGAGCAAACTGATAACATTGAAAAGTCGCTGCGCACTCTGCAAAAAATTATCTATGTCGAGGAAGATCACATCCAGCGCATCTTAAAAGATTCCACCAAAACAGCGAAATTTATCCCTATACGTATTAAGGAAGGACTGTCATGGGGGGATGTGGCCAGAGTTGAGGTGCGCCTGCCCGATTTGCCCGGGATATTTATCGATGTCGGGGACATTCGTTCCTACCCTTACCGGGACACAACAGCCCATATTGTCGGTTACGTGCGTGCCGCCTCCAAGGAAGACCTTGAGGTGAATAACCCGGTTTTACGTCTGCCCGGTTTTCGCATTGGTAAGACGGGAATAGAGAAGGCCTATGATATAAACCTGCGCGGCAGACCCGGCGCTGCGGAAGTTGAAGTTAACGTCGTGGGTCGCGAAGTGCGTGAGCTAAAACGCAAGGATCCGCTTCTTGGTCGGCGTGTGACCTTGACCATAGATGGCGAGCTTCAGCGTATTACGCAGGAGATGCTTGCCGAACATAAAAGTGCATCTGCCGTCGTGATGGATGCCTATTCCGGTGCAATTTATGCGATGGCCTCTTATCCGTCTTTTGATCCCAATATGTTTGTACGCGGATTGACAAAGGAAGAATGGCAGGAATTATCCGAAGACCCGGCTCGCCCACAGACTAATAAAGCCATATCAGGGCAATATCCGCCGGGCTCAACCTTTAAAATGATGACCGCTTTGGCAGGACTGGAAGCAGGTGTTATCAATCGTGACACAATGGTTTTTTGCCACGGTTATTATGAGTACGGACAGAGCCGTTACCATTGCTGGAAACGCGGGGGTCATGGCTATGTCAATCTGGAAACTGCCATAAAGGAATCCTGTGATACGTTTTTCTACAAAATAGCCACTGAGATTGGCATTGATAAAATAGCCAATATGGCGCAGCGTTTCGGTCTTGGCAGTACTCTGGGTTTGGAACTTGGTTCAGAAGCCTCCGGCTTGATCCCTGATGAAGCTTGGAAGAAAAAGACACTGGGAACGATATGGTATCCCGGTGAGACGATTATCTCCAGTATCGGCCAAGGGTATATCCTCACCACACCATTGCAGCTTGCGGTTATGACGGCGCGTCTTATTAATGGTGGCCTAGGTGTTAAACCATGGCTTACAGGCTATATCGGTGAGCAATATTTAGGCCGCGATAACTGGGATAAACTGGATATAAATCCCAAGCATCTTGATCTTTTACGTCGTGGGATGAACCGCGCTGTCAATGATATGAAGGGAACAGCGTATAGCTCGCGCATAGATATCAAAGGCATGGAAATGGGCGGGAAAACCGGCACGGCACAAGTGCAGCGAATCACTCAGGAACAGCGGCGACTTGGGATCAAGAACGAGGACTTGCCTTGGGATCAACGCCATCATGCGCTATTTGTCGGTTATGCACCGATAGCAGACCCGCGTTATGTTTGCTCTGTTGTCGTCGAGCACGGCGTTGGCGGTTCCAAAGTAGCAGCACCGATAGCCAAATTATTACTGGAACAAGTGCAAAGGCGCGATCCGGCAGGGACGCGTATACAGTCTGAAGTTCTGGAAAGCAATGAGCAGAAAGTACAG
>JAGLKL010000122.1 GCA_023141075.1 Alphaproteobacteria bacterium | reverse complement strand
GATGAGTTTTACTGGGATCCTTCGCGTGTTAAACGTTCGGCTCTTCATCAGTTTGCTGTTTATCATTGGGCTGAAAAGCTTGTTAAAGAACACAATATAGAAAAAATTGTTGATATTGGCTGTGGGTTTGCAACCAAGTTGGCTTGGCTTCATGGTGAGTTCCCAGAACTTGAGTTCTGGGGCGTGGATCAACCTCATGCAGTAGAGCTCTGTAAATCTCATTATAATTTTGGAAACTGGCTGGGTGTTGATTTTGAAACAAATCCTGAAACCCCGCCGGTAAAGGCAGATCTTATTATATCGTCAGATGTAATTGAGCATCTTGAAAATCCTGATTCCCTTCTTGATTACTTTCGTAATGTTGTTGCTCCGGGAGGACTGATCCTGATGTCTACACCGGAAAGACGACGTTTACGCGGGCCTGATTGTCTAAATAGCCCAAATCCATATCATGTGCGTGAATGGGACAAAGATGGACTGGCTAACTACCTGAAAAGCCGTAATTTTAAAATTATAGAGCATAATATTCTTCCTGCCTTACGTTTTGACTTTAGTCCGTTTTACATCAGAAAAGCTCTTAGTCGCTGGAGGAAGGGGGAAAACATGCTCTATAATCAATGTGTGCTTATGCAGGTAAGCGAGCCATAAAATATGTGCGGGCTTTTTGGAACAGTCTTGGAAAAAGGTGATGATGATGAGGTTAACTTTGCCCGCCGTGCCCGTGATATATTAATTCACCGTGGGCCGGATCAGGCTGGAGAATGGATATGTGATGGTCTCTATATGGGGCACAGACGCTTAAGCATTCTGGACTTGTCAGAGGCAGGGCGTCAACCAATGGTCAGTGATGATGGACAGGTCGGGATCACTGTTAATGGAGAGATCTATAACTTTCTGAACCTTAAGAAAGATCTTGAGATTGCTGGGTATACCTTCAAATCAACATCAGATTCAGAGGTCGTCTTACATGGATTTCGGCATTGGGGACTTGATGGTCTGGCCGAGCGCATGGACGGTATGTATGCCATTGTCATCCATGATCATGGGAACAAGATGCTTCACGCCATCCGTGATCGCGTGGGAATAAAGCCTCTATTCTATTATCATAATAATAGAGAGCTCTCCTGGGCCTCAGAACTTAAGGCCTTACAAGACTGGCTGCCGCCGAATAAAAAGAATTTAGACAATACGGCTCTGTATGATTTCCTTACCTATCGTTATATTCCTGCTCCTAAAAGCCTATATAGGAACATATTTAAGCTTCCTCCGGCGCATATACTCAGTTTCCGCCTGTCTGATGGACAGCTTGATCTAAAAAGATATTGGCAACTTCCTGTATCCAGCCGGACTGACTCACATGACAAATTGGCTAAGGAACTCTTGTCCTTGATACAAGATAGTGTTAAAGAGCAGATGATCAGTGATGTGCCTATAGGCTTTTTGCTTAGTGGTGGTGTTGATTCTTCGGCTATAACGATGCTCGGGGCAAAATTATCATCTCAACCTATGAGTTTTTCCATTGGTTTTCCCGATTCCGATCGGGATGAAAGTCCATATGCTCAGCTTATAAGTGAACAGGTTGGGTCTGAACATTTTCTCCATATTCATGATGATGAGGAAATGGAGAATTTACTCGCACGCATGCGGGAATGGTTTGATGAACCCTTCGGTGATACATCGGCCATTCCAACCTACAGGGTCTGTAACTTTGCTCGTAAAAAACTGACCGTAGCCCTAAGCGGCGATGGCGGAGATGAATTATTTGGTGGTTACCGTTGGTATGATCTTTACTACCGCTTGCAAAAACTTCAGCGTTTCATTCCTTTCGGTTCAAGACGCGGCTTTAATATTTCCAGACGAATTCCAAAGCATCGTATTTTAACTTTGCTTTCTATTCATGACCCGCTTGAACAATACGCAAGATTACGAGGAGGGCTGGATAAGCAAAGCTTAAAAAGTTGGCGGACTAAATTGGATATACCGGACGATTATGATCGCCTGTGGGCTTACCGCGCTTGTTTTGATCCGTCCCTGCCACGAAGGAAAGCGGCTCAGATTATGGATTTCCATACCTATCTACCAGACGATATCCTAACAAAGGTGGATCGGACAAGTATGGCTGTTTCTTTGGAATGCCGCCCACCGTTTCTTTCTCGCGCGCTGATTGAATTTCCCTTTTCATTGCCAGAGAATTTCTTGTATAAGGGAAACGAATTGAAGGGGGGAATGAAGTACAGCTTCAAAGACTTCCTGCCGGATAAAATACTGAATCGTGGGAAACAGGGCTTTAGTGTTCCCGATAGAGGCTGGCGAAAAAATGCAGAGGCGTCGGGAAGTTTGCAGGAATTATTTCTTGAGCAGTTTCTTTTGTGACTAGAATTCTTGAGCAAAAAACGGAGAGATATTTCAAATAATATGAAAAGAATTCTTTATCTTTCAAATGCTGTTATCCCAACGGAAGCGTCACGTAGTTTAAGCATAATGCGTGTTTGCCAAGCTCTTACTGATGCAGGCCACAGAGTTATGCTCAGTGCAATTGCGCCATCAAAGAAGCATGATGACCCTGTTTCTTATTACGGTCTGCGCGGTGGGTTCTCCATACAATGCGATTATTTTAATCGTTTATTTTACAATAATGTAACTTGCTGGTATTTGCTGGGAGGGCTAATCCACGCTTGGAAAACGCGTTCATTATTTAGGTCTTTTAAGCCGGACCTTGTCTATAGTCGCCTAACAATTCTTGAGCTTGCCTTTGTTCCACGCAAGATACCGATTATTTTTGAAATGCATTCTCTGGGGGCATTAGGACAAAAATGGTGGAGACGAATTGTCTTTCGCTGGATAACGCGTTGTAAAAATATACGCCGTATTATTGTGACAACGAATATTTTGGCTGATCTCTTAAAAAAAGAATTTCCCAATATTGAGATTGTTATCGCTCGTTTAAGTGCGGAGCCTCCGATTGAAATTGCATCTGGTGACCTTGATAACTTTAGGGAAAATAATCTGCTTGGTAGCTTTAAACAGAATGTCGGTTATACAGGATTTCTTGACACTTATGGCTTGAGAGGCACTGACATTATATGTCAGGCCGCCGCACAAATGCCAAATGTTGGCTTTCATATTGTTGGTGGAGATCCCGCTGCTGTAGAACACTGGAAGAATTATGCTGAGGAATGGAATAATCATGGAAATATATTTTTCTATGGTTATAGGAATCCTGCCGAAATGCCTTTTTTTCTGAATGTTTTGGATGTTGTCCTTGCTCCGTTACAGTATCGTCCCAATAAGCGGGCACCGGTTGGTCAAAATATGTCTCCATTAAAGCTTCCCCAATATATGGGATACGCTCAGGCGATCGTAGCTTCAGATTTAAGTGCGCATCGCGAAGTTCTGGAACATAAAAAAACAGCCCTTCTTGTTCAACATAATGATGTTGATGCCTGGGTGTCGTCTATTCAGAGTCTCTTAGATTCTCCACAAACACGGCAAAAATTTGGAGAGGCCGCATATAATGCCTATGCAGCTGAATTTACGCCTGAACAACGTATAAAAAAAATCCTTGAAGGAATATAAAACGTGGCAAAAGAAAAGTTAAAAATTGCATTTGTCTTGCCTGCTCTTACCGCTGGAGGAGCTGAACGCGTTTTGATAACGCTGATGAATAATTTTGATCGCACGCGTTTTGACCCTGTCTTTGTGGCAATTAACGAAGAAGGCCCGCTTCGGAGCCTGATCGATGAAGAAATCTCATTTTATAGCCTTAAGAGCAATCGTGTTTTGAGATCTGTATTCAGACTTCGCTCTACATTGAAAATAATAAAGCCTGATATTGTAGTTTCAACAATGGCACATATGAATTTTGTACTGCTGTTACTTAATCCGTTTTTTCCGAAAACAAGATTTATCGTCAGAGAAGCAGTTACACCATCCTACTTCTTTCAAGGGCGGAGAAGGTCTTCCTTTTTGATTAAGGCTGCCTACCGCATTCTTTACCCCAAAGCAGCACGGGTGATTAGTCCGGCTCAGGCTATCATTGATGAGTTTGGCGATTTGCTTGGGATGTCATGCAAAAATCATGTTTTGCTGCATAATCCAGTTGATCTTGCTCGAATTCGATCCGAAGAAAATACCAGTTTTGAAATAACAGAAGGACGAAAAGATACAGTTCATTTCGTTTCGGCTGGGCGGCTCCATTCTCAAAAAGGGTTTGACCAATTAATTAAAGCCTTGCCTAATATGAAACTTCCTCATAACTGGAGCTGGACCATTCTGGGAGAAGGGGCTGAGCGTGAGGCATTGGAAATGCTCATAAAGGAAACCGGATTAAGCGATAAAATTAGTCTGCCGGGGTTAAGTGATCGCCCATGGCCGTTGTTTGCTGAGGCAGATTGCTTTCTCATGCCATCACGCTGGGAAGGACTGCCAAATGTAATTTTAGAATCGCTTGCCTGCGGAACGCCTGTCATTGCTACACGTGAATCCGGTGGCATCGCAGAAATTGCAGTGCTTTCACCGGAGGATTCTGTTTCCGTCGTTGATAATATGACAGACTTTATAAGAGCCATGGAAGCTGTAAAACCTGTCCCAACAGAGAAATTTCGGAAGTCCATTTTGCCAGCTCCATTCCAAAAGGAGAACGTCGTAAAGAACTTTGAGACCATCCTTGATAAGGTTGCAC
>JAGLKL010000121.1 GCA_023141075.1 Alphaproteobacteria bacterium | reverse complement strand
TGATAGAGTCCGGTCATGCTTATGAAGCAGACAAGCACGTCCTCTTCCACGTCCCTTCCTTTGGCAAATATGGCGGATTATCAGGCCGCAACCGTGATGAACAAATCGCCGGTGCGAGGGTGGAAGTAGCTTCCTACAAAAAAGATCCGGCAGATTTCGTGCTCTGGAAACCAAGCGATGAAGATGATGAGAATGAGCCGGGCTGGTACAGTCCATGGGGATATGGCCGCCCCGGTTGGCATATTGAGTGCTCAGCCATGGCGCAGGAACATCTCGGCCTGCCATTTGATATCCATGGCGGCGGTGCGGATCTTAAGTTCCCTCACCATGAAAACGAAATTGCCCAGAGCTGCTGCTCAAGCCACGGCAATGAAGAAGATCTCGCCTCTTTCGCCCGCTACTGGGTTCATAATGGTTTTGTCACGGTGGAAGGCGAGAAGATGTCCAAATCCCTAGGCAATGTAACCCTTGCCCACGACCTGATCGGTAAGCACGAAGGCGAAACCCTGCGCTTAACACTACTGTCTGCCCATTACCGCCAACCTCTGGACTGGACGGAAGCTGCCATCAACCAGTCTCAAAACACGCTAGAGGGAATCTATCAGAATCTACGCGAAATTGAAGACATTGAGACCAATGAGAACGCCGCTCCATCCGAAAATTTCATGGACGCTTTGTGCGATGACCTGAACACTCCAAAAGCCATCGCCGAACTTGTTACTCTGGCCAAAAAAGCCGCAAGCGAAAAAACACCGGAAGCAAAAAGCACAGCTCTGGCTGCGGCAAAATTGCTCAATATTGCGCAGGAAAACCCTTCCGAATGGCTGGGCTACGGTGAAGGAAGAAGCAAAGATAAAGAAAAAATCAACGCCCTGATTGAGAAACGCAATAAGGCTCGCGCTAAAAAAGATTTTGCTGCTTCCGATAAAATCCGCGACGAACTCACCGCTATGGGCATTGCTATTGAAGATACGCCCGAAGGAACACTTTGGAAAAAAGCTTAAATCTATAACTCTATATTAAATCCTCTTGAAAAACCGGACGCATCTGGTCTATTGTCGTTTTTATGCTGACAAATAGCGCTGCTATAGCAGGCTATATAGGAAAACGATTAAAAATCTCGCTCATTAATCAGGAGGAGAATTGAGACATGACACGTTTATCTTTATTCGACAGCCCATTATTTCTGGGTTTTGATGATTTTGAGAAAACCATAGACCGCCTGCGTAAAAACGGAAGCGACGGTTATCCACCTTATAACATTGAGCAACTAGGTGAATACGGCCTGCGTATTACGCTGGCTGTTGCAGGATTTTCAATGGATAGCTTAGATGTAGAATTGGATCAGAACCAGCTTACCGTCCGCGGCAAACAAACAGATGATGAACAGCGTACATATCTGCACCGTGGCATTGCCACACGCCAGTTCCAACGCTCTTTCGTGCTGGCTGACGGTATAGAGGTCGTTGGCGCAGATTTGGATAATGGCTTGCTTCATATTAATCTGGAACGCATTATTCCTGAATCCAACGCTGTAAAAATTAAAATCAATCAAAAAAAGAAGAAAAAGAAAGAGCTACAAGCGATTGATGTGGACAGTTTGTAATAATATGTAAAAAGAATTTTGACAAGCACACCCATTATGGTGTTTTATAGTAACAATTATTGTATAAGGGAGCCGTGAGAGAAACATGCAAAACAAGACGCTAACAGAAGACGCGAAAGTACGTGACGTATTAAAAGCCCTTTCTACCAGTGACTTTAGAAGTTTTGGTCTCCGGCAGATTGCCTATATCCGCTTTGTTAAGACGGAAAAAACCTCTTATTACAGGATTTGCAGCGCTGACGGTGAAGAACTGATGAATGTGGAATCCTTGGCTCTGGCCAAAGTTCTGGCTCGTCAGGAAGATTTGGAACCTGTTATAGTTCAGTAAACGCCCTTAAAATATGGCAGCCATAAACGACGAGTAACGACACATAAGCGGAGAACATGGCGGCTAGGCTGCTACCATCCAGTCCTGAGTCGGCATAAAGAGCACCTTCATCTCATCAACACTGCGAGTGCCGCGTAAGGCTTTACACAGCTCTTTGGAGCGGAAAAGACGCGCTACCGCCGACAGATGTTGTAAATGAGCAGAAACGTTATTAGCCGGCGACAAAACCCCAATAAACAAATCTACAGGCTTATTATCAGAAGATTGCAGATCCATCCCATCTTCAAGTGTCGCGATAACCGTTACGGTTCTTTCGACAAAGCGGGTTGTCATATCAAAAATCGTGATACCGTTTTCGACGCTTATTCCGCCGTTCATAGCACGTTTATCAATAAGATCTTCCATCAAAGCAGCACTAACCGAACTATGTGGCATTATTTCTTTTGCCAAAATTCGTAACAGATGATCTTTTCCCTCCGATTTAATACAATTCAGATAATAATCAAAATCCAGATGCTTTATTGTTCCCACTAAAACGACTCCCCTATTTAACAAGTTGTCGAGACGGGGTTTACATGATTTTCTTGAAGATTTCCAGCAAAAAATATATTGCAGCGCAAATAAAAAATTATGTTTAATATCAGCATTTTACGAAAATCGCTGCATGTAGTTTTTACAAATAAATTTGAAGCCGTAAAAACCGAAGCGACGAGTAACGTAGCCAAAAAAGATGGTGGAAGCCCTCTTATGCCTCATCAGGCTCAATCCAGCCGATATTCCCGTCACGACGCACATACACCATACTGAGCTTGTTGTTGCTGGCATTCCTGAACATCAAGGCATTACGCCCGGATAGTTCCATACGCATCACAGCATCAGAAACACTCATTTTTAAAATAGTGGTTTGTATTTCCGCTATAATCGTCGGGTCTTTTGCCTCGGCTTCCTCTTCACCTCCAGCTTCCAGAGCATCTTGAATAAGCGTATAGGCTTTCGCTTTCATCATTTCAGATTCAGGCGTCTTCTCAACGCGGCTTTTATGGTTACGAATACGTTCTTTATACCGGCGCAGGCGCTTGGCGGCTTTTTCAGAAGCTCCATCAAAAGCAGCATACGGATCTTGCTCTGTCGCTTCTGTTACAACTTCGATATTTCTGCCGACATTAAAAGCGATAATTGCTTTGAACATTCCTGTACCGTGACCTTCTTTCGAAAATGTCACAGCCGCGTCCGTCGCGTGGTTAAAATATTTCTGATCAAGTGCGGCCAGCTTACCCTTAACATGATCTGTAAGAGCATCACCAACATCAATTTGTTTGCCTTGAACGGTTATTTCCATCGTTTTAGGTTCCTCTTTCTTAAATAAACCTGAGTTTAATTTTACGCTTACACTAAAGGTATCATACCATTAATATATACAATTATTTGTTTTCCGTGTTTTTTCAAAAAGTTTAAGGTTCATACCCTCTTAAACGCTTTATGCCAAACTCTTTTTTTGCTTCCGGCGTCTGACAGAAGAGCCAATATGCATGGCCTCGCGGTATTTGGCAACAGTTCTTCGCGCGATATCTATTCCCTCACCATGTAAAATCTCTACAATCTTGTCATCCGATAGAACTTTCGTCGGTTCTTCTTCATCGATCAACGCCTTAATCCTTGCCTTAATCGCCTCAGCAGAGTGCACCATCCCACTTTGCGAAACCAGCCCCGTCGAGAAAAAGAACTTCAGCTCAAAAAGCCCGCGCGGAGTACCCATATATTTATTGGTCGTCACCCGGCTGACTGTGCTTTCATGCATCTCAATAGCATCGGCGATATCTTTAAGCGTCAGAGGCTTCAAAAACTCAATCCCGTAATTGAAAAAAGCATCCTGTTGCTCAACAATCTCGCTGGCGACTTTCAAAATTGTCTGAGCACGCTGATCAAGTGCACGCACCAACCAATTCGCCGAAGCCATCTGAGACGTCACATATTGACGGTCTTTTTTGTTTTTGCTGCGCGCAGCATTTTCTGACACTTGTGTGTAATATTCCTGATTTACCAGTACCTTGGGCAAAGTTTCATTGTTCAATTCAACGCGCCAGCCACCCCCAAGATTTTTAGGCAATTTGCGCATTAAGACATCCGGCATCGCCGTTTGCACAACAAAGTGATCAAACAATGAAGCCGGCTTAGGATTAAGCGCTTTAATCTCTTTAATCATATCTTTGAGGTAAGTCTCATTCACCCCGCATAAATCCACCAGTTTTCCGAAATCATGATCCGCAAGCATTTGCAGGTTATCAACCAGTTTGCGCATCGGCGCATCAAGCTGATCGCGCTCTTCAAGCTGCAAACATAAACACTCTGACAAATCGTTAGCGAAAACCCCTGTTGGATCAAATTGCTTCATACGAGCAAGCAGGTTTTCTACCTGTTCCAATGGACAACCAAAACGCTCGGCAAGCTCATCAGGCCGGTCACGCAAATAACCGCTCTCATCTAGCCGATCAATCAGAAACGCCCCGATCATGCGATCACGCTCATCACTAAATGCCACATTAAGCTGACCGGTAAGATGCTCGCGCAAAGTCGTTTCCGCACTCATCCGGCTTTCAAATGATTCATCCATGGAATCGAATTTGACATTACCACCTGCACCAACATCAGCCATAGATGAACCGGCATCAAAATCTTTAGACTCAACGCGTGCACCTTCCGTACTCTCATAAGCGGATTCAAACGCCGTATCTAAATCATCCTTTTGTGCAGATTGGCTTAATTCCGAAGCACTATCCGAA
>JAGLKL010000120.1 GCA_023141075.1 Alphaproteobacteria bacterium | reverse complement strand
GTTGGGGCGGCTCCCTGATAATTAAGCGGGGCAGGAATGGCTCCGGCATTTACGGTATGCTCATGGCACAGGCGGTCGAGTTCTTCTGTTGTGACACCGGGCGCAACGTGATCTGTAATCATATCCAGTATCTCGGCGGCCAGCTTCCCGGCTTTGCGCATGCCCTCAAAATTTTCTTCTGAGTGCAGTTCGATACCATCTGCGCTGTAGGTGGTATTTTCCGTGGAATGTGTGCCCAGTGTCATAGTTGTTCCTTAAAAAGTGTGTCATGTTTTTTCTACTCATGTTACATATAATGTTGTGCTTTGCCTGTAAAGCTTTACCCTTACGGAGCTTTTCAAAAGTTATGCGTGCGCAGAATGAATATAATTAATAGATACTGACCCTAGATGAGTGAGTAATAATGGCTAAAATCTATACTGCGGCACTGGTTGTGATCGGTAACGAAATATTATCAGGACGTACTCAAGACAAGAATATTAATTATATTGCCGACAAGCTGGTGGAATGTGGCGTTGAACTGGTCGAGGTGCGCATTGTCCCGGATGAAGAAGAGGCTATCGTGGCGGCAGTTCAAGAGTTAACGGGTAAGGTTATGTACCTGTTTACCACCGGTGGGATCGGGCCGACGCATGATGATATTACGGCAGAAAGCGTGGCTAAGGCGCTGGGCATTCCATTGGTCAATAACTCTCAGGCTTATGAAATGCTGAAGGCGCATTACGGGCCTGAAAAGTTCACGCCGCCGCGCCAGAAAATGGCACGGATTCCGCGTGGGGCAAAGCTTATCCCCAATCCTCTATCAATATCGCCCGGCTTTATCAGCAAGAATGTCTATGTTATGGCCGGGGTTCCGGAAATTATGATGGCTATGGTCGATTATATCGCGCGTACTATTAAAGGGGGTGATGTTATTCTCTCCAAAACCGTGCATTGCCGTTTTCCTGAAAGTGTCATTGCCGATGATCTTGCGTTCGTACAGGAACGGTTTAAGGAAGATGTGAATATTGGCAGTTACCCCTATTTTGAAGACGGAAATTTCGGGGTCAGTATTGTGCTTCGTTCCAGTAATAAACAAACTCTGGTGCGTGCGGTTATGGAAGTGGATTTGCTGGTTTCCTCATTTGAGGGGGCTGCGATAAGCGATAGTGAACTGGAATTCGCGGTGTATGATATGGATAATAAGCGATAGCGAACCGTTAGGATCAGGATATAATTAATAGATCCTGACCCTAATCAATATGCTCCGCCGCGGGTGAGCACGACCTGCACTGTTCTGATCATAATGACTATATCATTCCATACCGACCAGTTACGTGAGTACCATCCATCCCAATAAACGCGGCGCTCGAAGCTTGTATCATTACGGCCACTAACTTGCCATAGCCCGGTGATTCCCGGGCGTATTTGTACATACTCGGCAATAGAATCTCCAAACAGTTCTATTTCATTTTCTAAAATAGGGCGAGGGCCGACGATGCTCATATCGCCTTTGATGACGTTCCATAGCTGGGGCAGCTCATCAAGGCTGGTTTTACGCATAAAGCGTGCGGTTTTTGTCGTAACGCGCGGGTCAGGAACTTTGAGTTTGCGGTATTTTTTCCAATCGGCTTTAGCTTCAGGTTTTTTTTCCAGTAATTCGTGGAGAAGGTGGTCGGAATTTGGCTCCATGGAGCGAAATTTCCAACAGCGGAATTTCCGGCCGTTTTTGCCGATACGTACTCCATCATAAAAAATAGAGCCGCCCTGTCCTTCTATTTTTAAGAAGATAGCACATGCCAAAATGATGGGAGATAATACGAATAAAGCTCCCGATGCCAGAACAATGTCCATAGAGCGTTTGATAAACAGCCCCATGGGGGAGGGAATTGGGTTTTTGGCATGAAGGAGTATGATGTCATAGCCGAAAAAGTGGCAGGACTCCATCTCAAAGGTGTTAATGCGCGAAGTTGACGGTATGATTGCGTAATGGGCTTTGAGATCGTGTAGTATCTTGATAAGCCTGTCTCGCTTGTTTCCACGAAAAGCATCCATCGAAATCACAAAGAAATTATCTATGTGTTTTGCTATATATGTTTTGTAATCAATATCTTCCCGACTTATTTCGATATCAGCATATTTGGGGGGGAGGGTGCCGGGATCGAATTTTTTATCTTTGCGGTCACGCAGGAAGATTTTCTTAATATCGTAGCCGGTATAGTGGTCTGTAGAAAAGGCGTAGAGCGTGTTAATTACTGTGTTGATGTCACCGATGACAGTGGTCGGGATACGCCATATGCGTTGTTTTCGCGCGAATATATAGATGATCTGGCGGCCTGCGAGTGTAAGTAAAAAAACGTATACCCAGCATAACGCTATTAATGAGTGTGAAAAAGATATGTCCAGCGCCATGCGTGTAAAGGCATCGACAATTAAAAAACGGATGCAAATGGATAAGACGGATTGCACTTGGCTCCACCATGGAATGCGCTGGGTGTAGTGGCCTTCGGAAAAGAACAAAAACAAGACAAGCGGGCAGAGCCACAGAAAGAACAAATCACCAGTCTGGCCGTATTCATATAAGGGTTTGTAATAGGCGTCAGGGTGAAGAATATCGGTTAGCCACCACGCAGTATAAAAAGCCAGCAAAAAGGAAAGGATGAGGGCGACCAAGTCGGAGAAAAACAAGGCTGCGCTCACAGTTTCTTTGACCAGTGGACGTCTGTGTTCAGCAGATATAGCACATTGTGTTTTATTTACCATAATTTTATCTTGTTATAAAAATATGCGCTCGGGAAAAATAGTGCATACCTATGTATTTGTATATGCAAAAAATGTTTTTTGTTAAATGGCCAGCTATATTTAAGTGTGCTTGTTTCGTTATGCAATAACACAATCACCACTCACGCAAGCAACGCATTGCTTGCGCAAGTGGTGATATTTATTTCTCAGCTGCCTACACTTGTATGCGACTATATTTGTAGTAATTTCACTTAAGAATAATTCGTTGGCGCAATTCTGTACCATTCTTAAGTAAAATTACTATAGTTTAGCTTTAGCTGCCGGAAATACGCCCCGGCGGCTAAAGTTTTAGATCAAAGTAGACACGGTGATAATTACTTGTTTTGTCGGGCGATAGGTGTTTTCGCTGCAATATCTTTGTGTCTTTCTTAAGCGATATTATGACCATGGAGCCTTTCCCCCCATTTGTCGGTTCAATGCTTAAAGTTTCGAGTAACGCAGAGTCAGGGAAAGATTTTTCTCTTTCCCCATCCCAGGAAGCCTGGGGTAATTCGATGATTATCAGATGCTCTTCATTGTCTAGTTCTATTGTGAAGGACGTATTTTTGTTGGTATCAAAAGCAATGCGGAGCTTGTCACTATGCTTGCCAGTCCTGAAATTCATTGCAACTGTACGGTCGCCGAAATCTTTTATTGAGGCGGGTTTATGTTTTTCAGGAGGTTGGCTGCTCTTGGTATTGGCCAGAGGTTTATCTGGAGGCTTCTTTTGTATTTCGGGTGGGGTTGCCGGCTGAGGACTAAGTTTTTGTATGTCTAATACAGCACTTTCTTCGGTTCGTTTATCCTCAGCAACAGCACCACCACCTACAAGATCCAGAGGCGGCTGTTGGATAGGTGTTTCCTGCAGCAATACCTCTAGTTCTTTTATCAGGTTCTGGATATCGGACTCTACAGCCGCCAAGCGTACAATGGCAGGTTTGTAAGTCTCGAATTCTTTTCGTATGTCAACTACGGCGTTTTCTACACGTTCGAAGCGCTCACCGCTGTCTTTGATTTTCTCAACAAAGAGCGTATCAACGTTAATTCCCTTCATTGGACTTAAAGTCGGCAGGCCGTTTGGCATAAGCTCAGACTTCGTTTGTCCCGGCTTGAGCGGGTTATTATCAAAGCGTGGGGGAAGGGCAATAGGTGTTCCAATAGAGCCGGGTACGTTTGTTCTATCGATATTTTCGGTTTTTTTCGTAGGGGATGATTCGCTTTTTTCAAGCCGCAACATTTCACTGGGACTACATGCAGAAAGTAGACCCAAAAATAGCGTGAAACATAGACTCAAAGCTATTTTTTTAAGCATTAAATAATGAACCGATACCTCCGAACGGAGGCGTTAGAACTTAAGAAAGGTACGCAGCAGAAAACACCTAGTAACATAATACCCTAAATATGTGTGATTCTTCAATAGGATATTTGAGTTATTTAACTTTTTCATTTTTTTTTGCATTGTAATGAAAGCGTTATTTGGCTACCGTTTGGCCATGAGCAAATTTGTTGTTGCAGCATTATTTTTCTTTGGCACAATATCAGCTTCTTTCAGTGTATATGCCGGCGTTACAACTGTTCAAGCGTTAGATTTTGGAGAATGGCTGTCTTATAACAATGATGTGGAGTATGAGATTACAGTGGACACGGATGGATCTTATTCGTTTGATTCTAGTGGCTTTGTTATGATTGCAGCGCCGCAGGAGGGGATATATGATATTGATGGAATGACACCTAATGCGGCTGTTTCGAGTGTTGTTGCGATACAGACTCTTGCCTTGACTTACAGCACCGGAACTTTTCAAATGGATGTTTTTCAAGACTCACACGGTTCAAATGTTGATGGAGACGGGGTGCTTAGAGTGTGGATTGGCGCTACGGCAAATACGACGGGAAATTCTGTATCATATAATGACGGCACATATTCCGGCACTGTTCAAATACAGGTAAATTACTAGGGTCTAAACCCACAGCTTTT
>JAGLKL010000012.1 GCA_023141075.1 Alphaproteobacteria bacterium | reverse complement strand
TCGTCTTTTAATACCGTACCAATACCAACCATCACTGCGTCATGGCGTGCGCGCATAAGATGCGCGTGGCTGCGGGCGCGGGCTCCGGTAATCCACTGGCTCTCCCCCGATGCCAAAGCCGTTTTTCCATCTAAAGAACAAGCGGTTTTAAGTGTCACATAAGGGCGCGGGGTTTTGTCATTGATAGAGTTAAAAAATCCTGTGTTCAGGGCGGCGCATTCTTTCTCCATCTCCCCTTCAATGAGATCGACCTTTATGCCTGCGTCTTTAAGCAAGGACAAAGATTTCCCGTATACCTGCGGATTGAGATCAAGCGTGCCGATAACCACACGGGCGATTTTAGCTTCGATAATGGCCTGAGTACATGGCGGGGTCTGGCCGTGATGAGTGCATGGCTCAAGGGTTACATAAAGCGTAGCACCATTGGCTCCGTTGCCTTGCGTCACCTGCTCCAAAACAAGGGCTTCTGCGTGAGGGCGGCCAAGATCATTGGTGCACGCTCTGGCAATCACTACCCCGTTTTTGACAATCACGCAACCAACTGAAGGATTGGGTGCGGTGCGCCCTACTCCCCTGCGTGCTAAAGCCAAAGAAGAGCGCATGTAATGAATGTCGGTTTGTGAGATCATAATATATACGCTTACTTAACACGGCTTTTATCTTTGAGATGTGAAACTTTGTTCAAAAAGTCGTTAAAGTCCTCTGGATCACGGAAATCTTTGTAAACTGAAGCAAAGCGAATATATCCGACCGCATCAAGATTGATGAGCGTTTCCATCACATAAGCCCCTATTTTTTGTGATGTAATTTCGGCCTCACCTTCTGATTCAAGTTTGCGGACGATCTTATTGGTCGCACGTTCAATAGCATTAAGGTCTATTGGACGTTTACGCAAAGCCACCTGCATAGAGCGAATAATTTTGTCCCTGTCAAAGGGTTGTTTACGTCCGCCGCCTTTAATCACTGTCATTTCACGAAGCTGGACGCGCTCAAAGGTGGTAAAGCGTTGCTCGCAAGATGGACAATGACGCCGACGCCGGATGGCCGAGTTATCCTCGGAAGGACGTGAATCCTTCACCTGCGTATCTTCATGTCCACAAAATGGGCAGCGCATTTATAGTTGGTTCCTCTGATTTTCTACATATCCGGGTAAATCGGAAAACGTTTACACAAAACATCTACTTTTGCTTTTACAGCCTTTTCTACCTGTTCGTTGCCATCAATGCCGTTTTTCTTGAGGCCGTCAAGCACTTCAATAATATATTGACCAATAAGTCTGAATTCTTCGATGCCAAAGCCACGGCTTGTTGCTGCCGGTGAACCAAGGCGCACACCGGATGTAACAGCCGGTGGAGCCGGATCAAACGGTACGGCGTTTTTATTACAGGTCATGCCGGCACGTTCCAACGATACTTCCGTATCCTTTCCTGTCAGGTCTTTGGGGCGTAAATCAACCAGAACTATGTGGCTGTCTGTTCCACCGGTGACAATATCCAGACCGCCATCTTTAAGCACTGCGGCCAAAGCTTGGGCGTTTTCAAGAACTGCTTTTCCGTAAGCTTTAAATTCAGGTCTTAGGGCTTCGCCGAAAGCCACTGCTTTGGCGGCAATAACATGCATTAACGGGCCACCCTGAATGCCAGGAAAGATCGCGGAATTTATTTTTTTATAAATATCAAGATCATCGGTCAAAATCATACCGCCTCTTGGCCCGCGTAAAGTTTTATGCGTCGTGGTCGTTGTCACGTGCGCATATTTCACCGGTGAAGGATAGTCCCCCGAAACAATCAGACCGGCATAGTGAGCTATGTCCACGAATAAATACGCACCGACTTCATCTGCAATCTTACGGAAACGCTCAAAGTCAATATGACGCGGATAAGCCGAAGCCCCGGCAATAATCATCTTAGGTTTATGCTCGCGAGCCAGTCTTTCCATTTCTTCATAATCAATCAGCAAATCGCTTTCGCGTACACCGTATTGAACGGAGTTAAACCATTTCCCCGACTGGTTGGGTGCAGCTCCGTGGGTTAAGTGACCTCCGGCGGCCAAGCTCATTCCCAATACTGTATCACCGGGCTTAATAAGTGCCATCATTACTCCCTGATTGGCTTGCGACCCGGAGTTAGGCTGCACATTCGCATATTTGACACCAAAAAGTTCTTTGGCACGATCACGAGCCAAATCCTCAACAACATCACAAAATTCGCAACCCCCGTAATAACGTCGTCCTGGGTAGCCTTCAGCGTATTTGTTGGTAAACACGGAACCCTGTGCCTGTAAGACCGCTTTTGATACGATGTTTTCTGAAGCAATAAGTTCAATCCCGTCTTTCTGGCGTGTCATCTCATTTTGTATAGCGTTGTATACATCCTGATCCTTGTTAGACAGGTCTTCAGTAAAAAAGCCGTCAAAGCCAAATGGAGCCAGTTCTTTTGCTGCGTTGCTCATAATTATTTTCGTCCTTATTCGTAGTGTTTTTATTGAAATATTTGTTTTTAAATTCCCTGTTACGCTGGAACAGACATTTTTTCGATACGGCGCGAGTGGCGCCCACCTTCAAATTCCGTGTTCATAAATGTGTCAATGATATCAAAAACTACCTCTATGCCAACAATCCGCGCACCCAGCGCAAGAACATTCGCATCGTTATGCTGGCGCGTTAGCCTCGCCATTGTCGTATTTGTGCAATTAGCGGCACGTATTTGCGGAAATCGGTTGGCGGAAATCGAAATTCCTATGCCTGTTCCGCAGATAATAATGCCGCGTTCAGCCTTGCCTTCCGTAACAGCTTTAGCAAGCTTCTGGCCATATTCAGGGTAATCAACAGAATCGGCAGAACTCGTTCCCAGATCAAGGAATTCAAACTGATTCGCATAGTGATCTTTGATGACTTCTTTAAGGTCATACCCGCCGTGATCACAGGCAATGGCAATTATTTCCATAAGCTTACATCCCTGAAGTGCTAGTTTAAGACATTCTATATAATAGAGCCTGACTTACGAAATCAATCCCTTCTTTTTTAAAACATACTCTAGGCGCTTAAGTGCGTTATGCTTTAGCGTTTCCTGCGAAGTGCTTGCGGGCCCCTGAATAGAGATTTCTGTCAGGCTTTGTATGTCCATTGCAGAGACTTTGACGTAAGTGCCCAAGGGATAAAATTCTATGATAATTTCACGATCAGAAAGCAGAGAATCAGGCATCTCTTTTCATCCATAATCCCAGCGTTTTGATATAGATTAAAAACCGCCAGCACCAAAATTGGTTTGCTGAGCCCAGAAACGTTCCAACATTTTAAGTGTCTGGTTAAGTTCGTCCAGACGTTCGGTTGTAATCTCCGTTCCTTCGATTTGTTCTTCATGGCGACGGAACATCTCGGAAATCATCTGGCGCAGTTCCATTCCTTTTTCAGATAAGTGCACCCGAATAGAGCGTTTATCATGCACGGAACGCTCTTGAACAAGATACCCGTTCTCCACCATCTTTTTTACATTATATGAAACGTTAGAGCCCAGATAGTAGCCACGAATCGTCAACTCACCTACTGTCATTTCATCTTCACCGACATTGTAGAGAATCATGCTCTGCACGTTGTTAATGTCCTGGATGTTTCTTTTGTCCAACTCGACTTTCAATACATCAAGAAAATGACGGTGCAAGCGTTCTATTAATTGGATGGCATCGTAATATGGTGTTATTGTCACGGATTATTTCTCCAAAAGTACCTTAAAATCTGATGACGTTAAGTCATAGTATTACAAGATCAAGTCATAGCATTACAAGATTATAATTTAAAGCCTGATCATAAAGTAAAGTAATCTAGAGTGTGACTTTATAGATGTTCCCCTATTAATTAAACGTTAAAAACGAAACAATCATCATTAATTAATGTCTTAAACCCTGCAAGATATCATGCAAAACGTCTTAAATCATGTCTTATGCCGCAAATATGCGATGCTTCACGCTGCGTGTAATCATGGTTGGTTGGATTATGATAAAGCCCTCATGGAAACAACCATTGCTTTTAATCGCTCAGGATGTAACTGGATATTGACTTACGCCGTACCTGATATAGTTAAACTCATCATGAAAGAATAACTCTTTGGATAAAGTCTCACAGATATTTCACACAAAAAGTAATGTATTCCCTTGATTTTGTAAGACAATGGCCTCAAAATCGGTCTATATCTGGACAGCAGAATCATGTCGTTTACGATTCTTTTACTTCGCCCCTGTTCGTGGTCCCTTCGTTACTGCGTTTTCTTTGTATCAATCGCTTGGATTAGAGCCGTTTGTGTGGCACACGGTGGTTTGTTTTGTGTGGTTTACCTGTATGAAAGGATATTATAGACAATGAAGTTAATTGGGATTCTTCTTGTCTTTGTTGCGACATTTGGCGGTCTAGTGTTGGCTGCGGGCTTTGAAAAAGCCATGCATTTGACCACAGGCGTTATTCTTCCGGCAACTCCCGGAGAAGCTCTTGTTATTTTAGGATGTGCTTTTTCCGCTTTCATTATCGCGAATTCTACCCAGACAATTAAAGGCACCATAAGATATATGGGTTCTCTGGTTAAGCCGTTTGCCTATAAAAAAGATGCTTATATCGAGCTTTTGAGTATGCTCTATACGGTTTTCAAACTTGTTCGTTCTAAGGGATTTTTAGCTCTGGAGCAGCATATTGAAAACTCGCATGAAAGTGTACTATTTTCTCAATTTCCTATTTTTCACAAAAACCACCATGCATTGGAATTTCTGTGTGACTATTTGCGGATAATATCGCTAGGGAATGAAGATGCCGAACAGCTTGGAGATCTGATGAATGAAGAGATATCCCAGATTGAGCAACACGAACTTCATCCAGCTCATGCCATGCACCATATGGCCGAAGGAATACCGGCTCTAGGTATTGTAGCCGCTGTTCTTGGAGTTATTAAGACTATGGCTTCTATTTCCGAACCACCGGAAATTCTTGGTAAAATGATCGGTAGTGCGCTCGTTGGTACATTCCTTGGAGTGTGGTTCTCTTATGCTTTTTTTGGTCCATTTGCTTTGGCTATGGAAGAACGCGCAAATTCTGAGATTCAATACTATAAAATTATTAGAATTGCCGTCCTTGCCTTCCTGAACGGCGCAGTGCCACAAGTCGCTGTAGAATTTGCTCGAAAGTCTTTATCCCACAATGTTCAACCTAACTTCTATGAACTTGAAGAAATCTTGAACGAATTACCACCGCCACCTATTTAATGACAGGCTCTGAACACTAAACAAATGAAAGAAGAAGTCGAAATACAAATAAAGCTGGAAGTCGTAGAGCTTCCTTACGTGTATTATGGTGGTGCATGGAAGGTAGCCTATGCCGATTTTATGACCGCTATGATGGCGTTTTTCCTGCTGATGTGGCTGCTTAATATGACCCCAATGGAAACAAAAGAGCAACTGGCTGATTATTTTGATCCTAGCCCCCCCATGGCTTCTGACAGCTCAAGCGGTGCTGGCGGGGTATTAGGAGGTCTGACCATGTCTCCGGAAGGTGCACGGGCTTCTGATAAAAACCCAACCACTCCCATGCAACAGAGTAATCAGCGCAAGCGCGGCGGAGAATATAAATCGAAAGTCAATGAATTAGCTAAAAGTGCGCAGCAGAAGCGTTTTGAGCAAGCTGCAAAACGGATCCAACGCGCTATTCATGAACACAAAGACCTTAAAAAACTCAAAGATAATATAGAAATTAGTGTTACACCGGAAGGGCTACGCATTGATATAATCGATCAGGAAAATGAAACGATGTTTCCTTCTGGTAGCGTGAACATGTTTGAAAAAACGCGCGAGCTTTTGGCTCATATCGTTGATGTTATTCTAGAAATGCCTAATGATCTTTCAATCCGCGGACATACTGACGGCGCACGTTATTCGGAGGGGGCGACCTATACAAACTGGGAGCTATCCGCCGATCGTGCTAATGCTGTGCGCAGGGCTATGCTAGATGCCGGTTTCCCGGTAGAACGGCTAAATAATGTGATGGGCAAGGCCGATACTGAACCTTATATCGAAGACAACCCGCTTGATCCGCGTAACAGGCGTATCACACTTATGCTTCTTAACCAGATTTTCCCGGACGTTACAGACGATGAAGAAGGCGAAGCCACAGAAGATCTGTTTGATGGTAGCGAAACGCTTATTATAGAAGAGATCAACCCTTATGAAAAAACCCCCGGCGAAGTTGAATTTCCTTAAGAAAAGCTAATGAATCTCCGCCAGCTTACGCAGGCAGTCTTATCACGCGGATAAACCTTAAAAGGAATAGTTAAACCGGTTGCTCTTAGGAAAACCGTTGGGCGGCAGTTTCCCAACTGAAGCACGTTTGCTGATCCATGGTGTAAAATCCGTTAGTGTTGTCGAACCTGAGCCGTATTTATATTCCAGTCCTTCTTCGCCTTTAAATGTTTTGGCATCTGAAAGCGTTGCGCCTTTGCTGTATTTTTGCAGGATAACACCACGTCCTTTGCTCATTTCCGGCAATTCGGAAAGTGGAAAGATTAACATTTTACGATTTGTGCCGATAACAGCAATGTGATCATCTCCTTCATGAACATAGCGACAGATAGCCCCTTCATTCTTGCCGGAAACATTAAGAATCTGTTTACCTGACTTGGTTTGTGCCAACACATCATCAGAAGGCACGATAAATCCCCGCCCATCAGATGAGACCACCAGCATTCTGGCTTTGGGTGTATAGGTTCGCATATAGGTCACATAGGCATCATTGGGAATATCCACCATGATACGTAGCGGTTCGCCGAAGCCCCGGCCAGAGGGTAGTTTGTCACAGCCCAGCGTATAACAGCGTCCGTTCGTGGCAAAAATAATCAGCTTGTCGGTCGTTTGGACTTCGAGGACAAACTGGCCGCGGTCTCCTGATTTATATTTGAAATCCTTAGTGTTATGACCGTGGCCTTTCATGGACTTGATCCATCCTTGCGCCGAACAGATAATCGTGATGGGTTCTTTTTCAATCATAACAGATTCAAGATCAACGACCTCGGGTTTCAGAGTGTTGCCATCAATAGCGGTGCGGCGCTTGCCTAAATCAGTTTCGTTAGAAAACATTTTCTTAAGAGTTGTAATTTGCTTTTTAATGCGTGTCCATTGACGTGCTTCTGAAGCTATCAGTTTTTCAAGATGATCTTGCTCTTTGGCGAGTTCATCATGTTCCTTACGGATTTCAATTTCTTCAAGTTTATGCAAGCGGCGTAAACGAAGATTCAATATTGCTTCAACTTGAACCTCGGACAGGTCAAAGGTTTCCATCAGGCATTCTTTGGGTTTTTCCTCAAAACGAATAATCCGTAGAACCTTATCCACATTCAAGTAAACCACCAGATAACCTTCGAGAACTTCGAGGCGGTGAATTACTTTTTCAAGGCGGTAGGAAGAACGCCGCACCAGAACTTCCTGTTGGTGATCCATCCAATTTTGCAGAACCTCTTTAAGGTTCATAACCTTGGGCACAAGCCCACCTTCAAGCACGTTTAAGTTCATGTTAAAGCGTGTTTCCAGATCACAATTACGGAATAACGCCTCCATGAGAATCTCAGGCTCAACGTTACGGCTTCTGGGCACGAGGATGAGGCGAATATCTTCTGCCGATTCATCGCGCACATCATCAAGCATCGGCATTTTGCGGGCGTTTATGATATCGGCGATTTTCTCAACCAACTTGGATTTTTGAATCAGATACGGGATTTCAGTAACAACAATCTGGTACATACCCTGTTTTAAGTCTTCCTTGTGCCATTTTGCTCGAATGCGAAATGCGCCTTTTCCTGTTGTATAGGCCGTTAGGATGTCTTTTTTGTCATTAACCAAAATCCCGCCTGTGGGCATATCTGGACCTTTAACAATTTCGACAAGCTCCTCCATTGTCGGATCTTTTTCGAGCATCAGGAGCATGGCATCGCACAGTTCCTCAACGTTATGAGGCGGAATGTTTGTGGCCATACCCACAGCAATCCCGCTAGAGCCGTTAGCCAACAGATTGGGGAATCCTCCTGGAAGCACAACCGGTTCACTTTCGGAGCCGTCATAAGTCGGGCGGAAGTCAACGGCGTCTTCTTCTATACCATCAAGGAGAAGCAGCGCCACATCTGTTAGACGCGCCTCGGTGTAACGCATGGCTGCTGCATTATCACCATCGATATTGCCGAAATTCCCCTGCCCGTCGACAAGCGGATAGCGCTGGGCGAAATCCTGAGCAAGACGCACCATCGCGTCATAAACAGCCGTATCGCCGTGCGGGTGAAATTTACCGATTACGTCCCCAACCACACGCGCTGATTTTTTAGGACTTTGCTTGGGGTTAAGCTTGAGCTGGTACATCGCATACATTAAACGCCGGTGCACGGGCTTCAGCCCGTCTCGCACATCGGGCAGTGAGCGGCTCATGATCGTTGAGAGCGCGTAAGAAAGATATCTCTCAGAGAGAATATCACTCATCGGCTGATCAATGATGTTGGTTTCTGCAATAGTGTTTTCTTCTTGTGACATAGAAATGCCCTTATTCTTTCGAGTATACAAAAGCTATGGGTTTAGACCCTAAATATTTAACCCGGCTAGCCCATTTCCCTTTTTCTAGGTTCTGACCCTAGGTGCTAACAGGCTCTAGTTTTTGCAAAAACTTCGGCAAAACGCAAGTCCAACCTGTGGCGTGCTTCGGGCAATCCCCTGTTATGATGCACGAAAACCCAGTGCTCAAAAAAGTAATGTGTGAGGTTAAGACCCGTAATAATATCTTCCTCACCGCTTTGTTTTCCGCAGGGTTTGAGGAATTCCGGCAGAGGTAAAAGCTTGTCCTTATAGGGCTGTGCAGCTTCCCGGCTCACAGCACACCCCGTTTTCGGAGAAACATAGGCAAGCGTGCGCGAATCCCCTCCGGCGGCACAGCGCGAAAGATCCAGTGCAAAACCGAGTTCTTTGAGCAAAGCAATCTCCCACATGACATAACCTTGTGCCCATACATCGCTTTCGAGTATCTTTAACAGAGCATGCAGGCCGTTATATAAGCCCTCATGCCCCTCTTTTTCCGGCAGAGCCTGATCACATAAGGCACAAGCCGATTGTAAGGCTGAGAGTTTAAGTGCGTCTTGCATGATGCGGCTGGCTGTGGAATGGGAAAGCTCAAGTGTTAAATAGCCAAGAGAATCACTGGTACGTGCTCGCCAGTTTGCATCCACAATATTGCCGATTTCAATGACTCCACGGTTTTTGACTGAGCCTGCTCCACGCAAATATCCGCACTGGCGGCCAAAGCTGCGCGTAAGCAAAGAGACCACAGCTCCGCTTTCACCATGCGTACGCGCAGATAAAATAATGGATTGATCTTGCCATTGTTCCATAGGACTCTATTATCACCGTGTTCACAAACGTTTCTAGTAGGATATGAAAAATAATGACAGCTATCCCCAATCACAAAACTTATGAAAAAATTGGAATTGCCGGAATCGGTGCGATTGGCAGTGCCGTGGCACGGGCGTTGACTTCAGAAAAAGGGATTAAAGGGATGAGATTAGAATGCATCTCTGACCCTTACACAGAGAATCATTTTGGAGTTGATAACGTGTCATTTGACGCATTAACGGAGCGATCAGACCTCATAATCGAGTGTTTACCCGCCGCAGTAGTGCCTGAACTGGCGAAAATTGTTTTTGACGCTGGAAAAGATATCATTTTTATCAGTGCAGCCGCCTTATTAAATCATCCGCAAATATTAGAAGACTTGAACGTATCGAAAAGCCGTGCTTATTTACCATCCGGCGCGTTATGCGGGCTGGATGGTGTCGTTGGTATGAGAGAAATGGGCATCACCTCTTCAAAGATTGCTTCAACAAAGCCGCCTAAAGGCTTCACCGGGGCTCCTTATGTTGTAGAAAATGACATCGATCTGGAAGGCATTTCAGAGAAGACCCGCATATTTGAAGGCAATGCTTTTGATGCCGCTAAAGGCTTTCCGGCCAATGTGAATGTTGCTGCTTCGCTCTCTCTTGCAGGTATTCCTGCAGAAGATACACGCGTTGAAATTTGGGCAGATCCTGATGCCGTTAGTAATACGCATGAAATCACAGTGAAGAGTGATTATTCCACACTGGTTTCACGTATTGAAAATGCCCCTGATCCGGCCAATCCGAAAAGCTCGGCACTAGCCGCGCAGAGCATTGTTGCCACGCTCAGGAATATGGGCGCTAAACTGGCAATTTATTAATAAGGGGATTACATGTTACCTGCTAAACCATTTTACATGATCCGGCATGGAGAAACCGAGGCCAACCGTGATTGTATTATGGCCGGACATACGGATTCTCCCCTTACTGATACAGGGCGCAAGCAAGCACGCAAGGTTCAGGGCGTTGTTAAAGCGCTGGATATCAAACCTAGAGTTATTGTTCACAGTAACCTTTCGCGTGCACGTGATACTGCTACGATTATTAATGAAGTACTGAACGTACCCATGCATGAAAACCCTGATTTGGCTGAGCTGTTTGCCGGAGATTGGGAAGGGGTTCCTTATGAAGAATGCTTAGACGCATTTACGAGCCATGACACACCGCCCAATGGAGAAAGTTTCGAAGCTTTTTTCAACCGTGTTCGGCAGGGAATAAAAAAGACACTCGAAGTGTTTGAGGAGCCGCCCCTTATTGTTGTTCACGGGGGCGTTATGCGTGCTATGGGCGGAATCTATAGCATATCGGTGCCTAGCATTTTTAGAAATTGTCACCTCTATGAGTTCCGGCCATCACCAGAAAAGTTACCTTTTCCTTGGAATGTGTCTTCATATGAGAATTCCCCCGAGATAGTGCGTGTCAAAGAAGAAACATATGATAATAGCGAACAGTTATAATTAATAGATCCTGACCCTAAATCGTCTGTTTGATAGCGCTATAGACATCAAAAGCCTGACGGGTTTCCTTAACGTCATGGACGCGGAATATCTGCACTCCTGCTTCCAGAGCGTAAATGGCCGTAGCCAAAGAACCCGCAAGCCTGTTTTTCGGCTCTTCCTCGCCTGATATTGCGCCGATAAAACTTTTACGCGACACGCCCAGTAAAAGAGGACAGCCAAAACGGTGGAATTCCTTAAGATTTTTAATGAGTGACAGGTTATGTTCCAATGTTTTACCAAAGCCAATGCCCGTATCAAGAATAACCTTATCGCTTGATATGCCTTGAGATTCACAGAAATTAAGGCGCTCTTCAAAAAACGCCATCACATCATCGAGCACATTTTTGTAATGTGGGCGATCCTGCATGGTTTGGGGCACACCTTGTATATGCATAATACATACTGGAAGGCCGCTTTCAGCTACCACTGAAGCGCTTTGTTCGTCATTAAGCAGGCCACTGATATCATTAATAAAATTTGCCCCTGCATCAACAGCAGCGCACATAGTCTCAGCATTGCGCGTATCAATGGAAATAATCGGAGCACTGCTCTTCTTTAATGCACGAATGACCGGTACAACGCGCTTTATCTCTTCTTCTATGGAAACTACATCTGCATTAGGACGTGTAGACTCTCCACCTACATCAATGATTTGTGCCCCCTCGCGCAAAAGGCGCTTACCATGCGCAGCAGCAGCTACAGGAGAATAACAGTCTCCTCCATCGGAAAAACTGTCTGGTGTGACATTCACAACACCCATAATGATCGGTTCATCAGACTTGCACAGCGTCATTATTTCATTTGTGGTTTTTTGCATATTTTTTCCTTTATAGCAGACTCGTATCAGTTCGCTTTATTTCTTGAGAAGTATCCAGAAGAGAAATCGCTTCTTCCAAAGTATTGCCTAAAACGGGATGCACCCAACTAGGTGCAATTTCTTGCAAAGGATAGAGTACAAAGGCACGTTGATGCATACGTGAGTGTGGAATTTGTAGCTGAGGGAACTCTATTATCTCATTGTTATAGGCTAATATATCCAGATCCAGCACGCGTGCTTCATTGCGCACAAAATGCTCGCGTCCAGCCACCTTTTCTATTGAGGCTACCACTTGTAGTAATTCGCTCGCAGAAAGCTGTGTTTCAACCTGACATACTGCATTGTGATACCAAGGCTGATCAGAGACGGGCACCGGCGCACTTTTCCAGATAGAAGAACCTGCAACCGGTTTAATGCCTTGATCCCTCAGCTCTTTGGCTGCACGTTGCAGGCTTTGAATCGGTAATGCACCGTTTTTGCTTTTCAGATTTGCTCCTAGGCCTATTATAATCATATCTTCTAACTTTTGAACCGGTTACACAAATAATATAGAAAATGCCAGTCTTTCATGATATCGTCCGACTATAAATCTATATTTTTTTTAAGAAATAAAATGACCGATATTGCTGATATATACAATAAAAAGACTCCCTCTATTTTTGGTCTTAAAGATATGGAGAAAATTGTTATATCCGAGCTTACTGCTCTTCGCGATCATGCGAATGAACAGTCTCTTTTTCAGACAGTAGAATTTGATGATAAAAAGAAAGAATTTTTTTCTAATTATGGGGATTCCTTTATTGCAACAATCGTGTTTAACTATGATAAATCATCTTTTGACGCAATAAAAATTGGGGTTGAGACACACGGTTTTCCAACAGAAGAAAAATGTTTTATATCATGTGAAGGAAAGTTGCGAAGTACAATAGAAAAAGGCTTTTTTGAATATAAATTGACAAAAAGTGAGAACGATTTTTCGAAACATATCAAAAATTATGCATCTGGTATTTTACAACATATAAAAAATCAGGATTCTCTTGCGCCTGCCGTCCTGTAGATATCTCTTACATGTGATTTTCTTTAAAAAGACTCGCAGAACCAGTGAGGTTGATAAGATATCAAACTAATCATAATATTAATAAGCCTGATTCCAAAAGGCTACTTAATAGATTCCAAAATATTTGTACAAACGACTTGAACAAGCCATGCCGTGTGATACGGTTAGTTTTAGGAGCTTCGCTTCTTTTTGGTCGGTTTTTCTTTGTGCGTAAAAAGCGCAAAATGTGCATTAATGCACAGATGTACATTTGTGCATTTGTGTGAAAAAATGAATATAAATGGACAATATTGGCCAAAAAAAAGCGCGTATGCTATGGCTTCCGATTTTTAATTCAACAATAAAGAAGCAGTAAAAATATGTCTGAACATGATCATTTAGATACTCATATGAACCACCTTATTCCCACAGTTATTGAGCAGACGAACCGCGGTGAGCGTGCGTTTGACATATATTCGAGGCTATTGAAAGAGCGGATTATCTTTCTGACAGGAGAGGTAAACGATCATGTATCCTCACTGATTTGCGCACAGTTGCTTTTTCTGGAATCAGAAAACCCGAATAAAGATATTTCGTTTTACATCAATTCCCCCGGCGGCGCAGTGACAGCGGGTTTGGCGATGTATGACACCATGCAGTACATCCGCCCAAAAGTGTCTACTGTATGTGTTGGACAGGCCGCTTCTATGGGTTCATTCTTGCTTATGGCGGGTGAGGCCGGTCTGCGTTATTCCTTGCCAAACTCACGTATTATGATCCACCAACCATCCGGTGGAGCACGCGGTCAGGCTAGCGATATCGAGATACAAGCTAAGGAAATTCTGCGTTTGCGCAAAAAGCTTAATGAAACATATGTCAAACATACCGGCCAGAAACTCAAAATTGTTGAAGACGCTATGGATCGCGATAATTTTATGAGCGCTGAAGAAGCCAAAGATTGGGGATTAATCGACCATGTTGTCGAATCAAAACCCGCTAAAGACGACGACAAAAACGACAAAGGCAGTAAGAAGAAATAGTGAATCTCCTGCCAGCTTACGCGCTTACGCAGGGGATCTTATTACTCGGAAATCCCCCCATTTTTTGAGAATCAAGTATAATTT
>JAGLKL010000119.1 GCA_023141075.1 Alphaproteobacteria bacterium | reverse complement strand
GGAATTTGTCAGAGAAAATCGGCGAAAGATTATTGTCTTTCCAAGCAAAGTGCAGGAAAGCAGGAATCTATTCGATCTATTTTAATTGACAAACAGCGCTAGCGTTACTGATTTTGATGTAAGCTGGTAATGGGTTTCTAAGCATCGGAAACGATGCGCACTAAAATGGCACGTTTTAGACTGCCAAGATGACTTAGTACATAAGGTCTGACCAGTCTATATCGATAGCGTTTTTTCCGTTCTTATTCTAAAGCAATACTATATTTTTCAAGCAGAAGTGAAATAGCTTCTTCGGCTAATTCAGGAGCTTTTTTCCCCTTTGCCATTTTTTGTTCAAAAACCAAACGATCAAAACCCCTAGAATACACTTCTTGAATATAAAATCCTTTGGTGGATCTTGGCGGCTCCTGTTCTCTTTTTCTTACAAGTGCAGGCGCATCAGAATTAGCAGTAACGCCAAGGGCAGCCTGTTTTTCAGCCCTTTGATCTTCTTCTTCCATCCAATCTGCATTACGCGACATTTTTTAAGCCCTCTCCTTCTTTAAGCATACCAGTAAAAATAGCACCTAAAATCTGCAAAAATTCTTTCCTGCGCTCTTTAACTTTATAAGCACGATCCATGGAAGGATCAAAAATAGTTACAAGATCAGAATCCGCACGACTAAAAACGCCGCTGGCGGGAACATGAAACGCCCCTTTTTCAACTAATTTTTTAGCTGTTGCCATTTCATCAGCTCTTTGATGGTTTGCGTCAGTGACAATAGTAATGACTTGTTTTCCTTGTGCTTCTGCTCTTTTTTTAGCGTCAGCATAGGTTTTATATTGGCTTCGTGCAGGCTTAACAGGCATAAGCAAAACCTTTCCTTTTGGCACTTTCCAATCGCTAGCTTGATAGTCAATAATAACAAGATTTGCATCTGGTTTTTCATTAGGGATTTTTGAAACAACCTCAAAAGGTAACTTTCCCCCTTGATGGTATAGTGTAGAAGTACCCTGAGGATCTTGACAAATAACCAAAGGCTTTAATTTAATTTCTATAGCAGCAGCAGCTAAATTAATAGCAATCATTGATTTGCCCTGTCCTCCTTTGGGGTTCCATACATTAACAAGCTTAAAACTCATAGTTTTTGCTCCATTTGTTGTACAATTACTTTATAATTAAATATCTATAAAAATCAGAAACTATAAGAAATTATAGCTGCTTAATTATATAGATACAAAACTATAAATCAATAGATTTCTTTAACTTTTGAAGTATATAGATATAAATATTTATAATTCCATATCTTCACATTTCTATAAAGTTAGAATCTCTATACTTTTATATCTATAAAAAACATATTTTTATAGTTTTAAATTTGCACATCTATAGAAGTATAGAGTTTTATAGGTATGGAATACTATGATTATCATTAAATTACTTTCTCATACGCTTTATCTTCATTACTGGCTTTGCTATGTATTAGAGCAACAAACAATACGAAACTCGCTACGCTCATAACTTTGATCTATATTACGCGCACCGGATTGAATCTCTGCTTCAATATCCCGAAAGAACTCATCAAGTTCAGCCTGTGCCAATGCTTCACTGCTGAACACATGCAGTTTTTCGACGCTATCCTCATAAATTGTCCAAGTATTTATCCATCCATCGCATAAGATATAATGCTGCACTTCATATTTCATAGTTTTATTCTTTCGTCTGTTATTTTGTAGGAGGGCAGGGGGCGGCGTAAGCCGCCCCGCGCATTTCAATCTTCTTTGGTGAATGAATGCAGATAATCTGCGGCTTTCTGCGCGTGTGAGCTGGCGGCAAAGATAAATTTCTTATCGTCCTTCAAAGCCTTGAGCCAGTTTTGAATATAAAGCGCATGATCTTCTCTTGGTACAGCGATCACGCCTGTTGATGAACAAAGCATTGCTGCGCCAAGTTCTGCGATCAGCTCCTCAAAAGCATAATTCTTACTCGCATACTTATGCTTCATACCACGGTTCAGACGGTGCTTTGCGCCTGTTGCATGAACACATTCATGGAATGCCGTTGAATAAAAATTCTCCGTGGCAGTGCTGCCATTTGTATCCTTGAAAAATTCAGGGCGGGGCAGGTTGATATAATCACCCACAACACTATAATACGCGCTATTTTCAACGTATCGGATTTTAATACTGCTTGAATCAAGTAAATGATCGGCAGCGGCAATGGCCTGAATATCGTTCGGCTCAAATTCCATTTTAGCGGCTTCATATCCTTCGACTTGCGCCACATTAAACACGGTAGAATGCTTTGCAAACATGCGGATTTGCGCTTCTTCATTACCATCTGACGGCTCAATATCCAAAGCCTTCCAGAAGACTATCGGAGTGCCTTTTTCTCCCTTTTTGACTTGCGCGCCTAAATCCTGCCATTGCTTATAAGTCGCCCATATTCCACTTTGATACTCTTTTTTAATCTGATAAGCCCAAAGCAGGGGGACATTGATGCCGTTATAATTATTCTCGGTTTTAGCGTTCTGGGGCAGGACGGACACGCCATGCCACGGCATTTCCAGTTTGCCTTTTAATCCGTTTTCAAGAGCCTCGATGATCGTCTTTGTTACGGTTTGGTAGATGTCTGTTTTATTTTTCATGTCGCTTTTCCTTTGTAAAATATGCGTTGCACTTCTTTTCCTAGAAGTGACGCAAAAGCGTCATTCAAAGCGGGGGAGGGAATCCAGACCCAAACAGGCCGAGGGGGATCACCCATATTTCGCAGAAATTTGGGGATACGGCCTGTGAGATGAAATGAGCGTCAGCGAAGGTCTTGATAACCGGCCAGAAGTGGGCTAAACAAAAAAAGTCACCCTACATTTATCAGGGTGACAATACTTTACCTGTTTTGACTATTATGACCATCTGGCATCGAAGCTAAGTCTTCTTCACGATCAAGCTGCGCCAGACGGTTCTTGATTGCCACAACTAGGGCCGTATGAGGAGCTTTCCGCGCTGCTTGATAAGTGACAAACAAGCATGGTCCTGTGTGATGTCCAAATCCTTATCCAAAAACTGTGATAAAATTGCAGCTTCAGCTTCGATCTGTTGCTAAACGGGGCAGGGCGGTTGTAAGTTGGTTTCGGCTTGTCCTCTACAAAAGGATTCCCTGCCGTTTCTTCTTTTGTTGCCTATCCAGTGCTTTATCGACAATCCCCTCACGCACCTCAACACGGCCATTATTATAAACCTGAATAAGCCCACTCACCCACAGTTTTCGTGGGCGAAATCGGGGGGTTATTTTTTGTACTATGATAATTACGCATTAGGTTTTTCCTCTCCGCGTTTCAGCAAGCCAAAGACAGAGCCTTGCAAATTCAGATCGCCTGTTTTAGCTCGGGAAACCATTTTTCGCAAATACCCGCCCGGGTTCCGCACCATGTTTTCAGGGTCTTGCGCTTTCTGGTCGATAATCATGATGCAGATTGCCGCGCCAGATCGTCCAAGTGTTCCACAAGCATCCCACCATGCAGTTTTATTGATTTTCAGGACTGGGAGGAGGGCATTTGCAGCTTCGATCAAGTCATCCCACGACATAGGCTGGTCATGAAGGGGTATATGGTCCTTGAACCTATTTGAGCAAGCGTTTAACATCATTTTCCATGTTATATGCCCCATATCGTATTCTGACCTTTTTTGTTCCTTTTCAGTTTCACCACTTTCACAGGAATCAGTATTTTTTGTCTCTGAGCATTCATCTACGCTTTCTTGAAAGCTTGTGTCGTTAAGACTACTTGTATCTAATTTATTAGATTTAGTAAGGTTTGTACTATGTATGTGGGGGCATTCTGTTTCGCCTGTGGCGGAAATATTTTCCGTTACTTCTTTGTTATCAACACATGTTGCAACCATTTCAAGAGCATCAGACATCCCCTCTAAAAGCAGTTTATGGTCTTCTAAAAGGTCTTTCAGACAATCCAGTGAATGATAGCTGCGAATAGAGTAAGCGATAGCCTTATAGCCTTGCTGAACAGCTTGAACAATATCATTAATTTCAGAATAGAGTGAGGCTTCAGCCAGAAGCGTGCGGATACGTGCGCGATATGCTGTGATTTTACGCTTGTGTTCATTCCACAGCTCTTTATACGCTTCCTTTTCTTCGATGGCTTGTTCCAGCGTAGAAATAAGAGAGGCGAGAGGCGAGAGGTCAACACCAAAAGCATATTTAATCTCACCCGTATCACGGTCGCGTACGCCGTAACGCTTAAAATTACCAGAATCTGCCCAGGTGAGGGCGCCAAGACGGTTGAGGGCATTTTCACGGTTACGCACCTGGCGTTCACTAATCCCCAAATCCTGCGCTGTGGTGATCACAGCCTGATAACATATAGGCTGATTGCCTTCTGTCCAATCCACCTCGTTTGTACGGATCAGGTAGTATTCCAGCATTTCCGTCGTTTCAGATGTGAACCCGAGTTCTTTACCAACTTTTTTGATAAGCTTAAGTGCATAGAAGCGATCTATACTCTCTTCCAAGCCTACAAATTCCTCTGCCCGTTGTAAGCTGGCCCGAAATTTGGGTGAACTTATCCGTCCGCCAAATGCACTTGGCGAATGATTTTCTACTATCTGCATATGTCATTAGCAATTTAGATCCCAAAATCAGGGTACAAAAAAGGGTAGCGCAAGTGCACTTTTTTACTTGTCACCAGATTCGTTCAGTGATACTATTTTGATATATTGATTTGAAGATCACTGATCTTACGCTAGACCGCCGCGCCAACGGTGGTTTTTGCGTTTCTAGGCCTAAGTTTTGCTTCTCCTTTCTA
>JAGLKL010000118.1 GCA_023141075.1 Alphaproteobacteria bacterium | reverse complement strand
AGGATCAGGGGCAGTAAAAGTTTTTTTGAAATAAAGCCCATTTATAGTAGTTCCACTTAAGAATAAAAGGAAGCGCCCTGATAATGACGCTTCCCTTGAGTTAAGCTAAAACAGCTATTCTTTCGCTCCATGAACATTCACAGCAAGAAATTTCTTAATCTCAAGCGGCGGTGCCGGTGTCATAAGAGACACTATTATATTTGCAATAACTGCAAGCGGCGCAGCAATCCAAGCATAGTACCATGGGTTAATATAGTACCCTACAAACTCGTTGTAGGGGAGGATAACGCCAAATTTGCCTGCAACGAAATATGCAATGGCTACAAGTGAAATACTAACTCCTACGCTAAGCCCTGCGATTGCGCCCTGCTTGTTAGAACCGCTCCACCAGATACCCAGTAAAAAGAGCGGAAAGAGTGTACATCCTGCAAGTGAGAAAGCAACAGCAACAAGCTGTGCTATAAGCGCCAGTTTGAAGGCGGCAACAATACCAACACCCACAGCCATAACGACTGTTGCAATCCTCGCCATTTTCATCTGGGTCTCATTGGAAGCATTAGGATTTAAGACCTTATAATACAGGTCATGTGAAAATCCTGATGCACCCGCAACAAGAAGCCCTGAGACAGTTGAAAATGCTGCAGAGACAGCTCCCGCTGCCAAAAAGCCTACAACCAGCGGGTGGACATTCCCCAACTGTGCCGTATAAACAACAATGGCATCCTTCGAAAGCGCCCCTACTTCCGGATTGGAAGATAAAATTTTACCGAACGCAGAATAAAGCGGTGATACCCAGTAAAGGATACAGATGAAGAACAGTCCCCATACAACAGACCATCTGGCATCACTTGTTTTAGGAACCACATAAAATTTCTGGATTACGTGAGGCAACCCGGCAGTTCCAACCATTAAGGAAAAACAAACAGCCATCCATTGGAAAAAATCCTTGCCCGTTGAAGGATCCCACGGCATAGCAAATTCAGGGCTTGGCAAAATAGCATAAGCATGCCCGTATGAATTAACAAAATCACTGCTCGGAACACCTGCCACGATATCAGAAACAACCTGTCCGTAACCTATTGGAGGCAGCAACCAGAAATAATCAAATTTCCAAGTTAAAAGAAATGCCGGGATTAAAAAGGAAACAATAATGATGACATACTGAATCTGCTGGTTTTTGGTAACACCAAGCATACCGGATATCAGAGTGTAAAAGAGGACAACCGAAGAACCGATAATTACAGCCCAAATGTATGGAACACCAAGAATCCACTGAAACATAATGCCGATCCCACCAAACTGGCCAACACAATAGCAAAATGAAATCAGAATACCGATTATGGCCGTCGTCGCTCTGAGACCGGTCGAATAATAACGATCACCAATAAAGTCCGGAGCAGTATATTTCCCGAAACGCCTGATCTGGGATGCCATAAGCACCAGCAGAAGAACATATCCCCCCGTCCACCCTACTACATAGGCGAGTCCGTGATAGCCGCTTCCGTACATGATTGCAGCCATTCCTAAAAATGAAGCCGCACTCATCCAGTTAGAGGCAATGGCCATACCTGAGCCAACTCTGGAAATGGATCTTCCTGCGGCCCAGTAATCGCCTGTATCCTTTGCCCGGTTGGTTAATCCTACCACGATAAAAAGAATGATAATACTAATCATGATGATTGCCGGGCCAAGCTTGAACCCTTCCTCAAGTGTGACAGCGCTGTCAGATGCATAGAGCATAGTATTTGATGTCAATAACAGCAAAACACTCATCAACCATAATTTTATATCTTTTATTCTTTCAAATAACTTCATGATTTTACCTCTTCATCTTCCATTTCGTATTTTTCAACAATCCTGTCAAAAATCTTGCAATAAACCAGACACAGCGAAACAAACAGGACTAATAGAAAAACAGCCGTATAAAAATAATGAAATGGAAATCCTAAAACCTTCGTATCTGTCAATACTGAACGATAATGCACAAGATATTTTTGCATGGTTCCGGGAACTGTTTCCAGCACCTTAGAATCAACGGGTTTACCGTCATATGGAACCAGAGCATATGGAAGCACCTGAGTTAAAATACCATCTTTTTCTAATCCAATATTGGCTGCTACTCCAGATGTCATAGATTTAAGTTCCGACAATTCCTTTTGGGTTAAGGCAAGAAAGGCAGGTCTTTCATTTTCCGGCAACAAGTCATAGACAGTTGATGTAAAACAAAGCTTGAAATTCTCATCGCCCCTAAGTGAAATATGCCTGCCAATCAAATTTAGATAAACACCGGCAAGACCCTGAAGCTGCTGCGGTGTAGCAGTTTTATCAATCACACTAGGCCAAACCTGCTCAAAAGTTGCCAGTTGCTTTTCCGGTACCGGTGTCTCAACTGCCTTAAGCAAAAAATGAAAACCAAATACCGCGAGAGCCCATATTATTATAATGCTGCTGATTAACAGCGTATTGGATCTAGCATAAGCGGAACTGGGTTTGAAAAAATTAAAATCATATTGATTTTCTAACATATTTTCTTCTCCCTCCTGAAACAATGTTATAACACCCCCATTTTAGGACAAAATACAATTCTCTGCCCGATACACAATATATTAAAGTAATGATTTATAACGTACTGGAGTGTGTCTTTATATTGATGCTAAAAAATGTACCTATAAGCAACAAGAAATATTTGTGCAGGTGCTAAGTAAAACAATAGTCTTGAGCCTATAAAGCTTGGTTTTGCTGCAAAAACTGCTCAAAAAATGCTGTGTTAAAAAAATGGTATATATTGACACAAAAAGATAGCACAATAACGCCACCGTACTCATTGTCCACTTTTTCTTTTTACCTTGCACAAAACCTTACGCTAATTTCCGTAAAAAATTAAAAAACTGTCAACCATGAAATCATGGATTCAAGCCTCCCCCGCACATTAACGAACCTGTTTCTCAGCATCCTCTGTTATATCTACAGGCTCACTTATTGCCATAGCCTGTTTTATATACGCTTCATTAATATAAGAGGGGAAAATCTCAACTTTGCAGTATTGATCCCGTACCATAAAACTGCGGCACATTATATAGGCTTCATCCAGTGTCTTGCTATCAATGGCCACCCGTAAAATGTGTTTACCGGTTTTAGTATCAGCGTAGCTTTCTGCAGGCGGAACCAAGGGTTGTGAAAATTCACCAAGAATCTGCCCAAAACGCGTGCGCAGCTTATACCAGACCAACGTCATCAATAGCCTGGAATTATACGCGCCCAAATTAAGAACCAGATCAGATTTTTCATCATCAAAATGCACATGAGGATGACGCTCCTTATACGACTTTAAATCTGCCATAATTTCACTGGGAACATCCCCTGCCCCGGTATCAACAAAAATCTTGTGATCGTAAATCAACGTCCCTTCATATGTAATTTCAACAGGCTGTGGCTTGGGACGAATAACGTTTTTACGCTGAGCGCTCTTCTCATCGATCATAAGGAAATAACGCCCCGGAGGAATATTGGTAAAGAAATAAAATCCGTCAATATCTGTCATGACACTTTGTTCAATTTCTCCCTTGTCACTATAAAGCTGCAATTCAATATTTCGCAGTGGTACCGGCTGAGCACGGGCTTGCACAAAATTCTTATGTCCTGTTTTTGCCGGTTCTTCCCCGTAAGTTTTCAGTAACGCATCAAATTCCTCATCCTCACCCTCTTCCGGCGCCACACCCGAGACCGGTTCAATCTCAGCCACAATCTCATCAGGTAAAGGCACAACATTCGCGTAAACAGTACCATCAAGCTCACCGGACATATGGACAGGAAACTCAACCTGCGCCACATAGCCTTTACGCGGTAAAATAGAAACCCCTTCAAAACCGGGAATCCACGCAGGATCTTGCAAAGACTCTTTATCAACATATACATCAGTCAAACGTAAATTAGTCATACGCTCAAATAATGCGATTCCCTTTTCATTGCTTCTTGCTATGCGCCCGTTCTGAGGGGCAGAAACCACGACATCCGGTAAAGGTTCGTCCTCTCCGTTAAAATTGCCGTCTCCATTTTTGTCCAGATAAACAAACGCACTGACAAGTGCATTATTGGTTATCGTACGATCATACATCTTTATATCGCCGGACAAAGGCTCACGCATCAAGCCAAAACGTGTATTAATTCCGGCGAAGAAATCATCTTCCGTATTATAACTGACACTTGGCGAAATACGGATAAACCCTGCCTGCCAGTCAAGCCTAGCCTGATACCCTACCAAAGACGTATCTACATCTTTGGTGGCGCTTAAATAAATATCCAGTTCATCGTTTATATCTCTTGAATACGAAGCCGAAAGACTATCAACTTTTGCTTCGGGTTTGATATCATAATTTGTTGCCAACCGCAGAACATTCTTGTCTTTCCTGATATTAAGATTAACAACCGAATCAAGTGTATCATCTTGCAGAGTGCTGCCCGTTGCATGTTTAAGTTGCCCGCTAAAAGATACGTTGCGATACACTGTATTCGTACCAAACGTTGATGACAGAAACGAATCCCCGTCTTCTTCGATGTCATAAGTAAGGGCGGCACTATAACGCGAAGAAATATCATCATAAGGCATAATAATTGGCCCGTTAATACTCAGATAATTTCCAAGCGTACTACCATTATTACCCGACGAACTATCATCATCAAAATCAGCATCACTCCACTCACTGGTATAATTCAATTCATGTTCACCAAAATCACGGCGCACAGAAAATTCCACACTCTCCTCACCTTCATCATCAATCCCAATATCAGCATTAATCAGAGCTTCTTTGAA
>JAGLKL010000117.1 GCA_023141075.1 Alphaproteobacteria bacterium | reverse complement strand
TAATATTTTTATAAGCCCGCGGGCGGGGGGTGAATATTCTCTGTCCGCGGGCTTGTTTTTTAAGAGTTAAGATTTTCTTAAAAATCAATGGCTTTTGCACCTTTATTCAAGTACACTGCGGCGTATCGTTAGTGCGCTTTACTATCGACCTATAGGAAATATTTATGCGCAGATCATTTGTAAGTTTATTAATCGGTATTTCTTTGGCGGCGTTTGCCGTATTTTTGATGAGCAGCTATAAAGATAGTGTTTCGACAATGATGCCTGTTTCCAAGGATAAAAATATCGAAATCGTACAAATTGTTGTTGCGGCAGAAGATCTGCCGTTTGGTACAAAAATTCTCCGTGATCATTTGGAATATAAATCTTGGCCTAAGTCATCTTTGCCAAAAGATACGTTTACCGACATGAATTTATTGTTAAAAAATAAAGATGGTGAAAAAGGTAATCGTGTAATTATTCGTCAACTTTTCGAGGGCGAGCCACTTATTAAGAAAAAAATTTCAGGTTTCGGAACGCGCCCAACTCTATCAAGAAAAGTAGCAGAAAATAAGCGCGCTTTTTCTATTCGTATTAATGATGTTAGTGGTGTTGCAGGATTTCTTCTCCCGGGAGATAAAGTTGATGTTATGCTTACCCGCAAGGAAGGAAAAAATAATAGTAACCTTGTAACTGATATTATTTTACAAAATCTAACTATTCTTGGTATTGACCAATTAATAAATGAAGTTACAGAAAAACCGATTATTGCAAAGACTGCAACTGTTGAGGTAACTGTCGAGCAGGCACAGAAATTGGCTTTGGCGCAACAAATCGGAACATTGAGTTTAACACTCAGAAATTATTCAGATTCTAAAGAGGTCGCTATTAGCCGTGTTGCTGTTGGAGACCTTTCCGGTATTACCGGCAAAAAGAAGATAACACAAAGTGGAACAATAGTACGTGTGCGACGTGGTACCGATGTTGAGTATACGCGCATACCATAATTAATATTTAAACCCTTATTTTTTTAAGGAGTAGAGTTAATGAATAAAAGGTTTGTTATTTTAAAAATGAAGCAGTTGTGGCTTGTTTTGATTTTTTCTACGATGATCCTTGCTGTATTTTCTGCAAAAACAGCATTTACTAAAGATAGTGATGTCTTTACGATTGATCGTGGCGTTTATGGTGGTGAATTAGCAGTACCACTTAATAAGTCTCAATTTCTTAAAATCCATAAATCTTTTAATGAACTGACGGTCGGAAATCCGGCTATAGCTGATGTCGTAGCTCTTTCAGATCGGTCTTTATATGTTCTTGGAAAAAAGACGGGATCTACTAACTTATCCATACGTGATGATAATGGAAATATAATTAGTGTCATTGATATTATAGTAACTTATGATATCGAAGGCTTAAAAGCCAAAATGGCTGAGTTAGCACCTGGCGATGTCATCGAAGTTAGACCTGCCGGTAGTTCTATTGTACTGGGCGGGCGTGTTGCTAGTGCTGATCGTTTACGACAATTAATGCTTGTTGCTGAACAATATGCGCCGGGTAAAGTTACAAACATGCTCAGTGTATCGGGTAGTCAACAAGTCTTATTGAAGGTTCGTTTTGCAGAGGTGCAGCGTTCTGTTCTCAAAGATATAGGGTTTTCAAATACTCTAACATATTCCGCAAGTGATAGTGTTTTTACTGCTGCTGCAGGTGATGGTATTAATCCAGAAGCTTTTGCTTCTGGGATTGCAAATGTTGTATCTGGTGATTTTACATTGCTTTCTATTATGGATGTTCTTGAAGAAAAGGGCATGGTTCGTACATTGGCTGAGCCTAATATCATAGCTCTCTCAGGAAAAAATGCGACATTTCTTGCCGGTGGTGAATTTCCTATTCCTGTTGCACAAGATAGTGATGATGGCGGCAGCACGATAACTGTTGAATTTAAAGAATTTGGCGTTGGCTTATCGTTTACGCCGACTGTTTTGAGTGGTGATACCATTAATTTGGAATTGAACACGGAAGTCAGCTCCATTGATTCAACTGTTTCTGTTAGTACAGACAGCCTTATTATACCGGGCTTGAAAGTTAGACGTGCAAATACAACTGTAGAGTTAAGAGATGGACAAAGCTTCGCTATTGCCGGACTTATTCAGGATGATTTTGCAGATACAATTCGCGCTATTCCAGGTATTAGTGATTTACCAATATTGGGCGCTTTGTCACGCTCTACTGACTTTTTAAGACGCCAGACAGAGCTGGTTATAATTGTTAAGGTGCATCTTGTTCAACCAACAACCGGAGATGCGTTGGCTATGCCAACAGACAGATCACTACCACCGACTGAATTTGATTTGTTTATGCTAGGTAACATAGAAAAAGAAGCGGTTTTAGAAAAAGCTGCAGGAATTGACGGACCATACGGATATATATTGCCATGATTATAAAACACACAAAACTAACACTATATTTATTGCCGGTTTTACTGGTTTCTGCCTGTAGTTTAACTAATGAAGCAGGCGCTCCGCCTCATTATTTTGGTAATGCTGTCGAGCAAAATATTGCTGCGCAGGTGGTTAACCCTGATGCACCGGAAAATAATATAGCGCCCGAGCATATTGGTAGGCGCATTGCTATAGCTCAGCAAAGATATTTGAATGATAAAGTTGAGCAACCGGCAGCAGTGAAAACATCTAGTTCGTCGCAAAGTGGCGGTGAATAATAAAGTTTGAGTGAGAAATGGTTGCAGGAAAATGCGAAGAAGAGACTATGGCTATTTTCGGGATGAATGTGCCTCTGTTACGATTTTTGCGGTCGTAACCTTCGCTTTTTTGATGGCTTTTACCGGTCTTGTTTTTGATGTAGGTCGTATATTTAATCTTCATTCCCAAGCACAAGCCTATGCTGATGAAGTTGCTTTAGCAGCAGCGGCAGAGCTTGATGGTGAATCTGGCTCTATCCAGCGTGCTATTAGAGCTGTTGTTGGTGATGGGCAGCGTGATTCCATGATTGATTCCGGTTTTCGTCTTACCTTATCCGGTGACAATGCCGTTAATATAGAAAGTCTGACATTTCTCTCTGCTCTTGCCGCTGATCCGGCAGATCCTGACACGCGCCAGCCTTTGGCTGGAGACACTAAGCTGTGCACTTGGACGGGCGGTACTTCAGATTGTATAGCAGATGATGATGCGCAAGCTGCTTTTGTTCTGGCAACGACATCGATTGAAACCGAGGATTTCCATCTGTTTCCGATTGCGGGCGCGTTTGTACCAAATATGATAGATCAAGCCTCTGTCCAGCCACAGGCTTTAGCAGGATTTATCCGCGAGGTTTGTAATATTCCTCCGATGGCGATTTGTAATCCGGATGAAGATCCCGGCGGTGGTGGTGGATTTACGGCACGACCGGGGCAACAAATTTTATTACAAGCACAAGGTGGTGGTGGAGCGACATGGACTCCTGGAAATTTTGGTTTTCTTGATTTAACAGGTCTGGGTGAAAATGAATGTAGTGGTGGTGGAGCAAATTACCTAAGATGTATTTTGGGACTTGTTAATCCGAATACTCAATGTCTTTCCGCGGATGTGGATTTTAGCCCGGGAAATACCAATTCTGCAGATGTCGGTATTAATGTACGTTTTGATATTTATGATACTCCATTACAGACTGAATTTAATAATCCAAGTTTTGCTTCTGACGAGAATGTTATAAAAGGTGCGCTTTTTACAAATTGTAAAACAACACCTAAAAATTCAGATGACCCACAAACAGTACCTTTACCAAATGATATAGATATTAGCGTAGATAACCGTATTGGAGATGGTGTAACATTAGAACAGTTGGATGATTATTGGGCGGCAAATCATAATGGTGCTGTTCGTCCCGCCGAGGTTACAACGCGTTATGAAGCCTATCAGTATGAAATTGCAAATACTATTCCTGATGAGTCTGCAACACTAGGTGAGGATGGAAATCCAACTTGTTCATCCTCTCCTTTAGCAGATCGTCGTCGTATTGTTGTTGCTGCAGTCAATTGCATAGAACATGGTGTTATTAATGGTAATGAAAGTGGTATCCCTGTCACAACTTTTATTGAAATGTTTATTACCAACTATGTTAATCCAGACGATCACAATATATATGCAGAAGTTATCAGTGTTGTCGAACCCGGTAGTGATGACGGCGTTCTCCACGAATTTCCGGTGTTATACAGATGATGATGGTGATGCAAGACATAAGCCGCAAGGTTCTGAAACCATTTGTTGCTGACAATAACGGTAGTGCGACCATTGAATTTGTGGTGACCTTGCCGCTGACCTTGGTAGCATTTGTTTTCGCTTTTGAATTTAGCCAGCTCTTTTTGGCGCATCATGTCGCCACCAATAATGTCCGCAGTGCCACGCGTTATCTTTCCCGTGCGCCGTTAGTTGAGCCGTATTTGACTGGAACACGTAATATTGCAAGAACTGGCGACCTTGATACTGCGACAGGTGCTTATGACTGGATGGCAGCGATTCAAGATAGCGATATTGATATCCAGACTAATCATGAAACCTTCACAAATACAGATTTCAGAGTAACCGGGCAGGTCGTTCGCATACAGATGGATGTGCCTTATACTTTTACTACGTTTGGTATGCTCAATGGTTTTACAGGCGGAAGTATCGGCAATGGTTTGACGCTTAACATCATTGAAGAAGCGCGGTATATCGGAGAGTGATGATGAGACATATGATTTCAAATTATATAAAGGGCAAAAAAGGAACGGTTACCATAGATTTTGTAATTGTTTCTCTGGGGTTGTTCTTGATCATGTTTTTTGTTGTTGAAATGACG
>JAGLKL010000116.1 GCA_023141075.1 Alphaproteobacteria bacterium | reverse complement strand
TAAGAGCATCAATAAGAGCCTGTAATTTCTCACTAATCATAGACAAAGTCTCGCCAATACTTTCAGAAGTTACGGTTGTTACCCGGGAACCATCAGCAGCATCTGTTCCATCCAGTATCCTAGGCAAGGCAGAAAGCTGAATGCGTTCGCACTGACTGATAACAATGCGCTCTGCAGGAAGAGAGGAAGACAACGCTGTGTCAACGCTTTGCCCTTCAGCCATAGTGCTTTGCGTGGTTTCTTTAACCTCTCCTTCGGTTTTATCGGAAGCTTTGGTGTTTTTACCCGTATCAACACCGTCATTACTGTTTTCATCAGTCGAAGAAGATATGTTGGTTTCCGTGTCCTTTTTGGCGTTGTTGCTTTCTTTTAAGGACTCCATAAAACAGGAAAAGTTTTTCTTATCATCCGTTTTTTCAGAAGATACATCATCAAAGTCAAAAGCTGATCTATCAGCATCTTTAAAAGCGACAGGGGTGGCATAATCTTGTAATCCGGCATTAAATTTCAGATATGACATCAAACTTTCATTGGACATTTATTTTTTCTGCTTCCTAAAAAATATTTTTGTATTCAATGCGCCCATGAGGTAGGTAAGGTCTCGTGGGCTTCGGGCATTAATCGAATCTTATACAGTTTCGCAAAGCCCCGATGAAATAACTTTACGCGGCGAGGTTTCGGGTCTTTTTCCGTTCTCACCGTAGCTAAAAGCGCTATTTCTTTCTGAGGCCTTTATAGCAGCATTGCGCAGTGTATCGCCTAACCGTGCGGTGTAGCGTTTCATACGCTTAATCACTTCCAGATTTTCCTCGGTCGTGTTGCTAAAGCGCGTATGCATTTCCTTTAACCTCTTTTTCATAGCCGGATTGGCGTTTTTAAGCTCGTTTTTGCGCTCAAGCATCTGTGTCATGATCGAATAATAATTCTGTGCCGCCTCGATTTTGCTACTCTGCAAATCTATAAAAGCCCCGGTATCGGGCTTTTTAAGCGCATCGATTTCAGCACAATAAATGTCTTCCAAAATTTGTGCTGCAGCAATAACATCGCTGATTGCGTGGCTTGTATTGCCGGGAAGGGCTTTCGGGGTATAACCTTGTTGATCTGTCATTGTGTATTATCTCCTATAATAAAAACCTTATTTTCTATGAGGTTCTGGAAGTTTCTTCCTCCTGCGCCGCTTTGCGCTTGTAAACATCCTCGGAATTAGAGTTAGATGCTTTTGCTTCTCCAAGTGCGCGTTGCCCCATCTCCTGTGCAATAAAAAGTGAGGACTGCGTAGTAGCATAGGTGCGGCGTTTAATGTCCTCAACCATGCGATTATTGTACTCAGTGGTATCTCTAAGCTCGGTTTGTAAAGCGTTGAGCTGTGCAATCAAACCGCGATCAGCCATACGCATAGCTCCAAGGCGCCCACGGAATTCTTCCGAAGCCTGCGCATAGCGTTGACTAAGAGATTCTTTCTCTTTTTGGGCATAAGCAAAACGCATGTGATCCAGAGTAACAAGACTTTGATGCTCTTCATGGGCGAGGTGGAGCAGATCTCTACTGAGCGCAATCAACACACCAATAGCCCGGTCAACATTCTTCGGCAAAATGTTTTGTTTGTGCTGTGCGGGCTGCTCATCACGCTGCGAAAGAAATGTACCCATATATTTCTTGCTCCTTTTTCTAACCGCCGGTTGTTTGTTGCGCCTGTAGCTCTATCAACTTGTTTCTAACCTGAGTCTGAATACCGGTAATGTCGCGCGCGGCGATCTCTTTCCCGTATTCTTCAATCATCAGCCCGCGGAAGACTTCTTCTCCCTTACCACCGCCAAACATCGTATCGGACTTAATGCCTTCGAACATTGGCTTAATCATTTGTGAAATAAATACCGCTTCAAACTCGCGTGCAGCCGCTTCTATATCCTCGCGGTTTTTAAGAGCATGCAAATTCAATGTCTCCTCGACATTTTTCTCTTTTTGTGCCTGTAGAGCAGAAAAAGTCGCATTAGCAGAAGCAGGAAATGCCGACGTAGTATTACTAGTTGATCCGATCATCACCATCACATCACCTCAATTTCTGCCTGCAAAGCGCCGGCGGCTTTGATGGCTTGGAGGATGGTAATAACATCACGCGGTTTTACGCCGAGTTGGTTCAGGCCGGTGACAAGTTCCTGCAATGTCACGCCTGTATCAAGCACGGACAGCTTAACATCACCGCCGAAATTGGCAGAGACACTTGTACGGGGAACGATCACAGTTTCACCCTGATCGGCAAACGGGTTAGCCTGTGAGACTTGCGGTGTTTCAGTGATTTTTAAAGTCATGTTGCCTTGCGCAATGGCAACGTTGCTCACCCGCACATCCGCACCCATGACAATCACTCCTGAGCGTTCGGAAATCACCACGCGGGCAGACTGGTCAGGTTGTATGGGAAGTTGTTCGATATCAGTGATAAGATCCACGATCGTACCGTCATATCCGGTTGGACGGCGAAGCACCACGCTTGCAGAGTTTTCCGCTTTGGCCAGAGTCGCATTGGTAAAACCGTTAATCGCCTGAGCAATGCGCCGAGACGTCGTAAAATCAGGATTACGAAGGGCAAGGCGTACTTGCTGAAGCTCTTCAAGCTGGAAGTTTATCTCACGCTCAACAATTCCACCGCTGGGAATGCGTCCTGCCGTGGGTATGTTCTGTGTTTCCGAAGCGGCTTCGCCTTCAACGGAGTAACCGGCAATATTGACCTCGCCTTGTGCGACAGCATAAACCTCGCCGTCAGCCGCAATCAAAGGCGTAACCAGCAACGTCCCGCCTTGCAGGGAACTGGCATCACCAAGAGCCGAAACATTAACATCAATCTTCGATCCCTGATTGGTAAAAGGAGGAAGGGAGGCAGTCACCATTACAGCGGCAACATTACCGGTATTCAAATTTCGTCCGCGTATATTAACACCCAAACGTTCAAGCATCGCGATAAGGCTCTGTTCGGTAAAAGGGGAGTTATTCAATCCGTCGCCTGTGCCGTTCAAACCGACGACAAGACCATAACCGACGAGTTGGTTTTCGCGAACACCTTCAACATCAACAATATCTTTGATGCGGGAGGTCTTGGCGGAAGCCGACTGGAAACTTACACAAGCCAAAAAGAAGAGAAGGCAAAGCCCGGTCACAACGAATGCTTTTCTAGCCTTTGTGTGTAATGACCGGACAACATGATATGAACGCTTACATATATGCATATTTGCCAAACTCTCTTTTTAAACTCGAATAAGTGTAATGTCTTGTGTGTGTGTGTAACTTCTACTTTTACTTCAGGTTTTTGTTAGGAAACCTCTCTCCCTTACTCTGCGAAAGTCATGCCAACTAAAAAAAGACTTGTTTTGTGAGGGATAGCGCCATATTGGGAGAGGAAAAAAAGACCTCTCTAGGCAAAAGGGAGTAGGAAGAATAGGCGTATTTCTATATGCTAGGCAATTCTTACCGACTTGATTTAAAGCCCCTTTAGGCAGTATGATACTCTTATATTTAAGTATCTCTTATTTGGGAGCGGACTTATGAAAGTCGGCGAAACGAAAGGATCGGGCGGGACGGCCAAGAGCAAAAAGGCATCTTCAGCGCAAGCAGGCAGCAGCGCTGATTTTAGCCAATATGTCCATGGTGGCGCTTCTGAAACATCGGGAGCGCAGGCCACGCAGTCCATTGCCCAGCTTGATGCTTTGTTGGCAGCGCAGGAAATCGAAGATCCGGCACAAAGAAGTGCTCGTAAACGCGCTTATGTTCGTGCCGACACGATTCTTGATAAACTTGAAGAAGTGAGAATAAAGATGCTAGGCGGCAATCTGACGGTTGGGCATATGATTGATGTTGCTGATGTCGTAGCCTTCCACAGGGATAAAATCGACGATCCCAAACTCACAGCAATTATGGATGAGATAGATTTACGGGCACAGGTTGAAATAGCAAAACTGCGTGTTGCTCTGGATCAAGCTTCACTATAGCCCCGTTATTTCCACCCGGAAGCTTCAGTGCGACAAAAGCTATACAAAAATGATAATGATTCCTTTTGCTTGTCTTTTTTTTAAAACATACTTATATTCTCTAGGCCTTGGTGAATTATTAGAGCATACACAGTGTTTTATATACGAACGGATGAGGACTAGCGAATATGGCAACACCCGATAGCGTAAAACTCCCACCAGATTATGATCCGGAAAAGGATAAGGGAGAGTTCATGAACCTCATTATGAAAGAATATTTCCGTCGTCAGCTTATTTCCTGGCGAGAAGAATTATTGAAAGAGTCTGAAGCAACGATCCACGATACATTGCAAGGCACAGAACTTCAAAAACCGGATCTGGCTGATCGCGCCTCTGCTGAAACGGATCATGCATTAGAGCTGCGTACACGCGATAGAGAACGCAAATTGATTGCCAAAATCAACAGCACATTGCGCAAAATCGATGAAGATGAATATGGTTATTGTGAAGAAACAGGCGAACCGATCGGTATCGCCCGCTTAAAAGCCCGACCAATTGCTTCTTTGAGCATCGAAGCGCAGGAGCGTCACGAACGTATGGAAAAGACTCAGCGTGACGATTAGCCGCAAACATAAAAATGACGATTTAAAAATCACAAAGCCTCGTTCAGAGTTCAGAAAACAACGGGGCTTTTTCATTCTTATTGTTCGCCGATAAAGAAGCCTCTTTCAAGCAGACCGGCATTCTGGATGAGCTTGTAAGCGTTAAATAATATATTAGTTTCCATTTTATGTTTACGCAGCAATGAGCGGTAAAGACGTTCTTCTCCTTCGATAATATCAATAGGGGCTGTCGTAGATAAGTTACAAATCGCACCATAATTTGAGCGTTTTTAACTGCTTTTTATGTGACCCATAATTAAACCTA